>JACRGN010000007.1 GCA_016234205.1 Nitrospinota bacterium
AACTATCATTCAATTTAACCGCATAGATATTTCTATCCTGCACTCTCGTAGGAAGTCCAAGCGACTTAATAAATGAGCTCTCTTCGTATGCCTCAACTTCACTCTCCCAACCATCACCGACCCTTTCCGCCTTAATTACCTTTACATCCTTGACACCGAGAGTTTTCTTTAAAAACTCTGCAACTGCTTTTCTTGCCTCTTCTATATCAGCCATTTCTATACCTCCTCTTTTGTTTTTCTGATAGCGTCCAATCGCGCTAAAAGTTCTGCTTCTTGTTTGTTATATTCCTTTTCGCTGATTTTATCCAATTCAAATTTAAGCTGTAATTCCATAAGTTTCTCTTTTACACGCCCTTCATCGGAGAATTCCTTTTCCACTAACTCGTTAAGTTTTTCCCCAATCCAAATCACGCCTTTTAAAGGCGCAAGCAATATGTCATCTACTAAAAACATGTCTAATATTTTCCTGTTTCAATGACAAGATTTACAAAATTAAATGGCGGTATTGTTCCCACATACTTAAATTTTATTTTATCGCCATATTTTGTATTGAATCCCTCGACCTTCTGGTCAAACTCTGGTTCTTTGTCTTTGTTGACTAAAAAGGCGGCGCTTAAAATCATTACCTCACCATAGATATTATTGACTTTATAGTCTTCTGCCAAAGGTGTTAAAGAATCTAATATCTCCTTTTTGCATATCTCTCTTTCATTTTGTAAAGATGCTTCCACCATTCTTCCTATTTCCATACGTTGGAAATATGTCTTTTCAGAGGGTAATGTCGCAATTTTTCCTTTTAATATCCTTATATCTTCATATCTTTCTAATATATCTTTATAAATAATGTCTTCTTTAAACATGGCTTTAACCCCCAGCTCTTTCTTGCCTTCCACATTTTTTAATGCATCTATAAACCTATCGTGTTCTATTTCTAATATCTTCTTTACCTTTTCTTCATCCTTAGCAATCGTACAAAATCGAACCGGCGCGACTGTATATTCCTTCATCACCTCCTCAATTGCCATTTCATGGGCAAGCATATTATCCCTCAAACAAGAATACCTTATTATGGGAGAGCTGCTCACACAAGCGGCAAGACCATTGCAGCAGACGGTATACAACTCATCAGCCCTTCCACCAATACCTAAAGGACCAAAAGAACGAGGCTGATTTGATTCAATAATACAGTATATATATTTGCCTTCTTTCATTGTTGCGTCCATCTTTGCAAGCACGGAGGCACGGAACATTATTTCTCCGTGTTTCCGTGGTTACTCCGTATCTCCGTGGTTACCTCTCCCATTCCTCATGATAAATGACAATATTTACGAAGTTAAACACAGGTAAAGGCCCTGCATACATAAACTTTATCCTTTCCTTATATTTTTCACTCAGATCATCCATTATGTTATCAAACTCTTTCTCACGCCCTTTATCTACCAAGAAAGCAGCATTTATAAACATCCCATCACTAATAGTCTTGTTGAGTTTATAGTCAAAGGCGATTCTTCTTAAGGTGTCTACGATTCTTTCCGCCTCTTTCTCTTTCTTCTTTTCCAGGTACTTCTCCACCATCTTGCCTACTTCCATCTTTGCCTGGAGCCCGTTAGAAAATCCCCCCATCCCCCCTTTACTAAAGGGGGGTGAGGGGGGATTATTCTGTATTTTCTCTTTTGACTTCTTAATCTCTTTATTCTCGTCTACAACTTCTTTGAAGATTACATCCATATTCTTCCATATCCCCTTGACGCCAAGTTCTATCTTATGGTCCATATCTCTCAATGCGTTCTTAAATTCTCTATATCTCCTGTCCAAAAGATTCCTTATCTCATCGGAGTTTGATGCGATAGTCCCGAACCTGACCGGAAGCACACTGTCAAATTCCTTCATCACTCCCTCAATCACGCTTTCATGGGCAAGCATATTCTCCCGGTTAACGACAAATTTAGTCATGGGGTGATTGCTTACCACCATACTCAAATCATCATAACCAATAGTCAAAACCTCATCGCCTCTATTACCTATGCCTATAGGACCAAAATTTCTCTCCTGCTTTGTGCCAATGATGCAATAGATATATTTTCCTTCCTTTTCCACCTTACTCCTTCACTTTTACCAAGATTGAATTCTTTTTGAATTCTTCCTCATCAAAAGAACATCTTTCTCCATGACAATATTCCCATAGAGCTTTATAGGCCTTAGTTACCTCATCAAGTTCTCTCTCTATGCCAGGGACATTTGGATTTTTATCCGGGTGTAAGGCAAATGCCATTGCCTGATGGGCTTTTTTAATTTCACCTTTGGTTACAAAATCATTTACCAGTCCAAGCCTCTTTCTCGCCCAATCTATTTCTTCAAATTTCAATTTCTTTATCTCGAACGTGTAAAAACTATATGGTGGGAGGGGACCAACGGATCTAAAATTTAATTTCTCATTAAATATTGCATTCAGCTCATCTAACTTCCTCTCGAATTCAGTTTTTTTGTTTTTATCTATAAGAAAGGCAATATTAAAAATCATCCTGTCATCCATCAGCACATGCTTTCTAAAATCCATACTGACATCTTTTAATTCAGTCTCTATCTCCAGGGCGCATCTTTCCCTTTTATTATCTAATATGTTCTTAATGAGGCTGCCTATCCTTATCTGGTCTTTAGCAGATACGCCTTCAGGCCTAGACATACTTTCTTCTTTAAGTTTTTTAACATCCTGCCCCTCGCCAATCTCTTTAATTATCGAGTCCAGATCACTCCATGTTGCTGCCACATCCATCTCAATCTTGTTATTGATATTCCTGAATATATCTTTAAACATTGTATATCCCTTCGATAAAATCTCCTCTACCTCTCTAATATTAAAGGCATAAGTGCCGAGCTTCATAGGAATAATGGTATGAGAATCCATAATCTTCTCTATTACCTGCTGGTGAGTGAGAATGTATCTTGCAACAACATCCTTAACTAAAGTGGTATAGTTGACCATCTCTGAGTCACTTACTACCGCAGAAATATCCTGATAAGGAATTGTATGAACTTTTTCATCTGCTGCGAATCCACATAAATCAAACAATTTCTCTTCTGATGCCTCAATAATGCCGTAGATATATATACCTTCCATTTCAGTTTTTCCCTTCGGTTTTTAATACCTTCAAAAACGCATCAACAACCTTTGGGT
>JACRGN010000151.1 GCA_016234205.1 Nitrospinota bacterium
CGCCTCTCCTCTATAAAGTCTTACAATATTTGCAAGAAATTCTATCTGCTCAGAGGTAAATTCACGGTGGGCACGGTCTATCTGCCTGTAAATATTTCTGGCATCTATAAAAAGAACTTTATCTTTGCGTGGGGTATTTCTTTTGCCCTTATCAAAAAACCAAAGAGTGCATGGCAGTGTAACGGTATAAAAGAAATTCGGACCTATGGCTATCATCACATCAATAAGGTTATATTCAATTATCTTCTTTCTGATTTCCATCTCTGACTGCCTTGCATCACTTGCTGAATTTGCCATGACAAAACCAGCCCTGCCTTTATCATTCAGGGCAGAAAGGAAAATCTGAATCCAGAGATAGTTGGCATTATCTGGTTTTGGGATACCATAAAGAAACCGTTTGTCATCCTTGATTTTTTCCTTCACCACACCATCAACATTAAATGGAGGATTAGCCATAACAAAATCAAATTTACCGATTGAATTATGTATATCTTCGTAATAGTTATTTCCCGCTCTTATATCACCCTCCACGCCATGAACTGCAAGATTCATTTTACAAAGTCGGATGGTTTCCGATGTCTTTTCCTGACCATAGACGGCTATTTCTGTGTTCGGATTCTTCTTATGCCTCTCTACAAATTTTGCACTCTGGACAAACATACCTCCAGAGCCGCAGGCTGGGTCATAAATCCTTCCGTGATATGGCTCTATAACTTCAACAATGAGTTTCACAAGAGATGTTGGAGTGAAAAACTCTCCGCCCCTCTGTCCTTCAGCCATTGCAAACTTGCCGAGGAAGTATTCGTAAATCTTTCCAAAGACATCTCCTTCAATATCCATCTGTATGCCCGAAAAGGTTTTAAGCAATGTTACAAGGACATCATTTTCAAGCCTGTTATATGTTTTAGGAAGGACATCCTTGAGACTTTCATTTTCTGCCTCAATAGCTTTCATTGCATCGTTAATAGCTTTTCCAATATTCTCACCTTCTGAAAGGTTTAAGAGATATGAAAAACGGGCATTCTCCGGAAGAAAAAGCACACCCCTTGCTTGATAATCCGTCTTGTTAATACCTCTGCGGCTTTTTGTATCTCTATGCTTTTCTATCTCATTTTTAGCAATGGTAAACTTATGGTCTGCAAATCGCAAGAATATAAGCCCAAGCACAGGGACAGAGTATTCGGATGACTTTAATTTGGAGTTAGCTCTAAGTTGGTCAGCAGCATCCCATAATCTTTTTTCAATTTCGTTATTATTCCTCACAATTAGAATTCTCCCAAATTATTATGATAGAATATAGCAGATTGAAAAAGAAGATTAAAGACTAATTGTTAATGGAGGCTGAATGTATAAATACAAATACCATATCTTCTGCTGTGTAAATGAGCGTCCTGCCGATAACCCAAAGGGTTGTTGTAAGAGAAAAGGGTCTGCCGAGATACTGGATTATCTAAAGGGAACTGTCCATGAGAAGGGGCTTAAAAATGAGGTCAGGGTTACTGCCACAAAGTGTCTTGGTGCATGCTCACATGGACCATCTGTTGTGATTTATCCTGAAGGTGTATGGTATACAGTCCCGACTATAAAGGATGCAGAGGAGATTTTTAATAAGCATATTTTAAATGGAAAGCCTGTAGATAGATTATTCATGAAGAGATGAAAAAAATCTTAGCTGTAACTATTATACTTCTATCTCTTTTCTCTATATCAGCCTGTTTAACTAAAGAGACTAAAGATAATAACACTCTCACTATTGCTATTGAATCAAACCCCACCAACCTTGACCCCCGATTTTCAATGGATGCTGTGTCATCAAAGATAACCCGCCTTATATTCAATGGTCTTATAAAAAAAGATGAAAATATGAAGCTTATGCCCGATATTGCTGAAAGGTGGGAGATGGCTAATGATATTATATATATATTCCATCTAAAAAAGGGGATAAAGTTTCATGATGGAAAGGATTTGACATCAGGGGATGTAAAATATACTTATGAATTTATACTTGACCCTTCTAACAAATCTCCCAAAAAAGGTGGCTATGACAGGATTAAAGAGATAAGAACACCTGATGACCATACAGTAATCTTTATCCTCAAAGAACCCTTTGCACATTTTCTTGACAATATGACACTGGGAATTGTCCCTGAACACTCTGCCAAAGAAAAGGGGAGTGATTTCAGCAGTCATCCTGTTGGAACAGGTCCATTTATATTTAAAGAATGGACACAGGATGAAAGGGTAATACTATCTGCAAACAACAGCTATTTTGAAGGCAGACCAAATATTGATGGTGTAATTTATAAAATAATCCCTGATGAGACAATAAGAGTGCTTGAACTTGAGAAGGGTGATGTCCAGCTTCTTATGAATCCAATTACTCCTGATATAATTCCAAGGTTTGAAAAGAATAAAAATTTAAAAATTATAAAAAATACCGGGACGAATTACTCTTATATTGGATTTAATCTAAATGACCCGATTTTGAAAAATCTTAAAGTAAGGCAGGCGATTGCCCATGCAATTGACAGGGACAGCATCTGTAAATATATTTTGAAGAGGCTTGCAAAAAAGACCGATGGGATACTAACCAATTACAACTGGGCTTATGAGCCTGATTTAAAAAATTATGACTACAACCCTGAACTCTCAAAAATATTGTTAGATGAGGCTGGATACCC
>JACRGN010000155.1 GCA_016234205.1 Nitrospinota bacterium
ACTAAAGATATATTTTGTTTAAGAGAAGAACGAACAGTGGATGCTTACCGTAAAATATCAATAAACAACTTACAACTGAAAGTTCAGGATGCTCCTATAAGGGAAAAGATACGGCTTCGCATATATCCTGATATAAAGACTGGAGTGGCAGAAGTAAGATTTTGGCATGAGGGTAAACTTCTTGATGTGCAAAGGGTCAAAAACTCGGATTTAAAGTTAGTGCACTTTTGAAGTTTAAATAGTGCACTTTTGAAATTTAGCTAACAGAAAATCTAAAGGGTTAACTATAAGTCAATATGAAAACTATGAGATGGGGGGGTGATTAAAATGAAAAGGTATTTAAGTGCAGCACTTTTATTTATATTTTTAACACTTCTTAGTTCCTGTCTTAAGCCCACTAAAATAACCACTACTCCACCTTCCAGCGTAGAAGTTCTGCCAGAAGCCTTCTCTCTAATACTTGATTTCTATATTGAACAACCAGATGTTTCACATCTCACTTCCAGTGCAATTAAAGGAATGGAGGATATGCTCATTTCTAATAATAAAGTCTTCAACAAATCTGCTATTGATTTAAGTGCAATTAGAAGCAAAGCAACGGCATTTGATTTAATAACTGAGAAATTAAAGACTTTTTCATCTGCTGCTGATGTCCCTTATAAACAACTGGAACATGCTGCTATTAAGGGGATGTTAAAGAACCTTGACCCGTATAGTTCCTTTATGACTCCTGATATTTATAAAGAGGTTCAGGCGGAGATTGAGGGAAAATTTGGAGGTCTCGGAATAGAGATAACTTTAAAGAATGATATAGTCACAATTGTCGCCCCTATAGAAGATACGCCGGCCGATAAGGCAGGTCTGAAGGCAGGAGATAAGATAATCAAGATAGACGGAGAGAGTACAAGGGATATGACTGTCATGGATGCAGTAAAAAAGATGAGAGGGAAAGAGGGGACAAAGGTAACACTCACTATCATTCGTGAAGGTTTTGAAGAGCCGAAAGATTTTGCAATTACAAGGGCTATTATAAAGATTAAGAGTGTGAAATACCAGATGATGGATGAGACAATTGGCTATATTAAGATAAAGAGTTTTTCAAAGAGTACTACAGATGAGCTTGATATTGCGTTGAAATCTGTTACAAAAAATAAGATAACTGGTTTGATTCTGGATTTGAGGAATGACCCCGGCGGGCTTCTCAATCAGGCAGTGGAGGTCTGCGGCAGATTTCTTGAAAAGGGACAGTTGATTGTATATACAAAGAGTAACATGTGGGGGCAGAATTTAAAGTTTTCCTCCAGCGGCAGGAGTACATATCTTGATTTCCCGATGATTGTCCTCGTCAATGCCGGTAGTGCCAGCATGTCAGAGATAGTGGCAGGTGCGATTCAGGACTTAAAGAGGGGGGTCATACTCGGGACACAGACATTCGGAAAGGGCAGTGTCCAGACAATAATACCTCTAAGCGACGGTTCGGCACTGAAATTGACCACAGCGAAATACTATACACCTAATGGAAGGGTAATTCAGGGTAAGGGTATTATTCCAGATGTTGAAGTTGAAGAAAAAGATGGAGCGGATATTCCCCGCCTTATAGCACAATCTTCTTTAAATAAGATTCTTGCCAGTGGAGGGACATCCTCTGAAAAGGTTAAAAATATAGTTGCGGAAGTCTGGCGAGAAAAAGAGAGTGAGATAGCTAAATTATATCCAAAAGGCAAATCTGAAGAAGCTGCTCCCCTAAAAAGTACGGATTCTATTGCTCCAATAGTTAAACCCACAATGCAGACAAAACCTGTGATTCCATCTATTGCTCCATCCAAGGGCTTACCGCCTTCACTTGCCTATTCTTATTCAATTCATGATGCTAATAACAACCGTATTCTCGACGGCGGTGAGGAGGTAATATTAAAGGTAACAGTAGAAAATAAGGGAGAAGGGCTGGCAAAGGATGTGAGGGTGATTCTTACAGGTAATCAGATGCTCACAGATTATCTGGGTAGAGAAGGGTTATTGGGAGACATAAAGGGAGGGGAAAAGAAGATTGCAGAGTTTAAAACGGTTTTACCTCAACAGATACCTGTGGTATCGGCAGAGCTTTCAATAGAAGTAAAGGAAGAGATGGGTTATTCGCCGGCAGAGATAAAGGCATTAAATATTGTCATGAAACCGGCAGGGATTAAAAAGACTTTAGAGATAATCTCTGAAATCAATGTGGATGATGTGCCGCTAATGGTGAAGCATGAGCGGAGAGACGATTTTGCCATTGTAATAGGGATAGGCAGCTATAGGGAAAAAGAGATTCCTGCTGTTAAATATGCAAAAAAAGATGCCGAGATTATGGGGAGTTATTTTGAAAATATTGTTGGTATCCCCAAGCAAAATATTAAGCTAATGACCGATAATTCAGCCACGAAAAGCGACTTTGAGGCTTATTTAGGAGACTGGCTTAAAAGGAGGGTAAAACAGAATTCCACAGTCTTTGTGTATTACGCAGGTCATGGCGCTCCTGACATAGAGACAAAAGGGGCATCCCTCGTCCCTTATGAAGGTCATCCTGATTTTCCATCAAAGCTGTATCCATTAAAAGAGATGTATGAGTCGCTTAATAAACTTCCTGCTAAAGATATAATCGTAATGCTTGACAGTTGTTTTTCGGGCGGCGGAGAAAGGAGTGTTGCGAAGGCAGGCGCAAGGGATCTGGTTATAATGGCAGATAATCCTCTCCTTGCAGGCGGCAAGATTATGGTTTTAGCTGCATCATCGGGAGGACAGATAAGTTCCGATTATGAAAAGGCTCAGCATGGGCTCTTTACATATTATCTCCTGAGAGGTATGAGGGGAGAGGCAGATAGGAATAAAAATGGAATGGTGGAGATTGGAGAGTTGTATGAATATGTGAAGACAAATGTCTCAGAGAAGGCATCCATCGAGCTTAATAGAGACCAGATTCCTGTGATATTGCCTTCTACTGAGATTGTTGGTGAGAGAATTAAAATTCCAGTGGTAAAGATAAGATGAACCCGTCCTGTCCTTTAGCTGAAGAGGCAACTTGGGAAGGTTGGATTTCTGACCCTTTTCTAAATGTGTAAGGGTGAAGCAAGATTATTCAAGAGAAATGAGCTTTAAGTCCGGTATGCGGTTAAAATGTCTGATATTTCTGGTAAGGAGCGGTAGATTATGAGCCTCGCAGATCCCTGCTATAAAAGAGTCCTTGATTCCAATATCCATTTCTTATTGAGTTCCTTTAGGCTGGACTCAACATCTGTATCTTTTAGTGCACCTTCGAGGGCAAAGAAATCCTCAGCTTCTTTGATAACAACTATGCTCCCCTTTTTTACTTTTATATCCACCTTTTCTCCAGTTTTAATGCCGAGATCGCTTAAAAGGCTCTCAGGAAAAATAATTAAGTCCTTCTTACCAGATTTTACAGTAATCATATTGAACTCCTTTATTTTAGATTATTTAGCCCTGCATATAAGACTTATGTGCGGTGTCTTAATTGAATTTCTTGTATTAAATTTAACATAGGTAATGCTTGAAGTCAAACTGCAATCTCCTTGGGGAGAAGATATGAAGATAGTTATTTTTATGCTGGCAGTTTTATTTATTGGAGGTGATGCTTATGGAAAAGACCTTATGAAATCTCCCGATGCTCGGATTGGTAAGCCTGTAACCAAAGCCTTCATTTCATATAACCCACTCTCCACATTTTTAGATTTATCCGTCAAGTTTTTTCAAAACTTTATCTCCCCTGTAGATGGTGATAGATGCTCCATGTCTCCCACCTGTTCCGCTTATTCAAGGGAGGCAATTAAAAAATATGGTGCAATTAAGGGTTTTGTTATGACAGCGGATAGGCTTATCCATGAGATAGATGAGCAGAGGTTTGCTGCTTTTATAAGAAAGGGAAACTCTCTGAGATTTTATGACCCTCCAGAGAATAATGACTTCTGGGCTTTCAAATGAACAAAGACCTGATTAGCCACAGACTCACACAGACTTTTAAAAAAAACAAAAGATTAAGGAGAAAGGGAGAAGATGGAGAAATGGGGGAAAAAAGAATTAAAAAAAGAATTTTATTTTTCTCCCTTTCTCTTTCTCCTCTTTCTCTTCCTCTTATCTAAAGAGACGCTGGCTGATACAGATAGTTTAGCTGCATCTGAAGATAAGCAATACAATTTCGCCATTAGCCTGTTCGATGAGGGGGAGTATTACAGGGCGATTACAGAGTGGAAGAGATTTATTTACTATTTCCCGAAAAGCGAATTAATTGACGATGCCGCACTTTTTATTGGCAAGTCATATCTTATGGGGAAGGAATATGACACAGCCATCGAGGAATTTAGAAGGTTTCGTGAGACCTTTCCTGACAGCAATCTGATTCCGGAGTGCCTCTATTTGAGAGGAGCAGCACATTTTAAAAAAGATGAGTATCATCTGGCGAGGGGATTATTTGAGCTTGTGAGAAGAAAATATCCCGATAGTATATGGGCAGACAAATCAATCATCATGGATGGATGGAGTTATGCAAAGGAAGGGGATTTTCACGAGGCAGATGTCAAGATTAAGGGAGAAAAGATAATGGATGAAAACCTCCGCTTGATGGTTAAAGAACTTTCCAGTGAGATTGAAAAAGGGGAAAAGATACAAAAGAAATCTCCTCGCACAGCAGGATTGCTTGCTGCAATTCTTCCCGGAGCAGGGCATTTCTATTTAGGCAGACACAAGGATGGGACAGTTGCCTTTCTTCTGAATGCCTCATTTATATGGGGCGCTGTGGCATCGTTTCAGCAAAATAATTATGCAGTGGCTGGGATACTGACATTTTTTGAGGTTGGATGGTATACAGGTAATATTTATAGCGCAATTGGGGCTGCCCATAAATACAATAAGTGGGAGGAAGATAGATTCAGAGACGATATTGAAAAGAAATTTAAACCCAATCTTTCTTATAATTTTGAGAGACCGTTAATTTCAGTGTCTTTTTATTTTAAATGAACCGCAGGGAATTTCTCAAAGATACCCTTCTCTTGCTCTCCTTAGCTAATTGTGGGACAGGTAGAAAGAGGCTCGATTTAAAAGGGGAATTTAATGCAGACCTTCCACACAAGATAAAAGGCACTAAAAAGGTAATTATAGCAGGGGGCGGGCTGTCGGGTTTAACAGCAGGGATTCACCTTATCGAGAGGGGATTTGAGGTTGAGATATTTGAGAAAAATTCTTTCTGCGGTGGAAAATTAGAAAGCCACAAGGATTCATCTGGAGGATGTAATATCTCTCTGGAACACGGTTTTCATGCCTGGTGGGGGCAGTATCACAACCTTATCGCCATGATGAGGAAACTCAATATTGAAAAGAACCTCAAAGAGATACCCAATGTAAATATAAGAATAAAGGGGATGCGTGATGAGACAGTATATTTTAATCTGCAGGTCTATCCATTCTTTTTGCTCTTTCCCCTTCTCTTTTCTAAAAATATCTCTTTTCGTGAAATAATGAAAAGCGGCACAATAGGCTTGCTTATTCTCAGGTATGATAAAAAACGCTATGATAAGTGGTTTGATAAAATATCTTTCAATGATTTAATGAAAGAGTATGATACACCCGAAAATATTCAGAAGATATTCTTTGAGCCATTTATGAAGGCAGGATTTTTTGCCGATGCAGAGGAAATATCGGCAGCATCATTTCTTGAGCTATTCCATTTTTATCTATCCGGGAATATCGGAGATTTCAGGTGCTATCACATAGGCGGAAATCCACAGGAGAAGGTGATTGAACCCATGATGAAATATTTTATGGATAGAGGGGGCAGGATAAATCTAAATTCAGAGATTGAGAATTTAATAGTTGATGATTACGAGATAAAAGGGATACAGCAATTTTCCGAAGGCGGTCAATCGGTAATACATAAAGGCGATTATTTTATAATAGCAACAGATATTTCAGGCATTCAGGGTATCTCCAGTAATATGATAAAAAATATTGGCGAAGAAAGAAGGGATGAATTTGAAAAGGTCCTAAAGTTAAAAACAAATAATTGTATTGTTATTCGCATCTGGTTTGATAAGCCCACAAAGCCTGATAGAGTCCCTGTGGGGTTTGTCTCGGATTTCAAGTTTATAACAGTCTATTTTATCCTTTCTCGATTGAATGATGATATTAAGGAGTGCTCAAAAAATACAGGCTATCACTGTATCGAGTTTATAATAGGCGGGACTTCTCAACTAACAGAATTCTTTGATAAAGAACTTTTGAAAGTAATAACCCCTGAAATCATCGAGCTGTTCCCTGAATTGAGAGATGCCGGCATGATAGACTATTTTTTAATGAGGCATGATAATTATACCTTCTTTAATAAGGGAGCAGTAAATTTAAGACCTTCTGTGCAATCGGTATTTAAAAATCTGTTTTATACGGGTGATTGGGTCTATCTGGATATGCCTGTATTTTTTATGGAGAAGGCGGTTATGACAGCAAAGATTGTAGCAAATTATATCCTTTCGCACGAAGGGGTCATGCCAGACAATATCCATTTACCCAACGTTAAGGGGCTTTTAACTTAGCCTCGTTACTGCGAAAATTTTACATTTTTTAACGACACCATATCTTCATCAGGATAGAGGACGAATCCTTCTATATTTTTCCTCATGACCGCCACATTTACAGAATGCCAGAGGTTTATATATGGCAGTTCATCAGAGATTGTCTTCTGGATTTTGCTGTATATCTCTTTTCTCTTTTCCTGTTGCAGAGTCACTCTTCCCTGTTCTAATAGATTGTCTATTTCAGGATTTGAATATCTTACCCTGTTTGCACCATCAGGAGGAAAGCTTGAGGAATGAAACATATAATGGAATATATCAGGGTCGGATATGCCGACCCATGTGAGTGAGAAGACCTGAAAGTTTCCTGATTTTATATCGGAAAAGAATGTCCCCCACTCATAAGTCCTTATCTCCAGTTCAATGCCTACCTTCCTTAAATGCTCCTGAAATACCTCTGCTATCCTCTTTCTTAATTCATTCTGGGATGTCTTGAAGGTAAGCTTAAATCTTATCCCTGTCTCTTTAGACACAGGGTATCCTGCCTCATCTAACAGTTTTTTTGAGAGTTCAGGATTATAGTCATATTTTTTTAAATCAGGCTCATAAGCCCAGTTATAATTAGTTAGTATCCCCTCAGTTTTTTTTGCAAGTCCCTTCAAAATATATTTACAGATGCCATCCCTGTCAATTGCATGGTCAATTGCCTGCCTTACTTTAAGGTCTTTTAAAATAGGGTCATTGAGATTAAATCCTATATATGAGTAATTTGTCCCGGTATTTTTTATAATTTTTAATTCCGGATTTTTTTCAAACCTTGGCAGAATGTCAGGTGTTATCGGATTCATAAGTAACTGGACATCCCCCTTTTCAAGTTCAAGCACTCTTATTGTCTCATCAGGGATTATTTTATAAATTACACCATCAATATTTGGTCTGCCTTCAAAATAGCTGTTGTTTGCAGATAGTATTACCCTTTCATCCTGTGTCCAGTCTTTGAATATAAATGGGCCACTCCCAATCGGATGACTGCCAAAATCACTCCCCTTTTCTTTGGCAGAGTGTTCAGGGACAATTCCCAGTGTCATATTGTCAAGAAAAGGTGC
>JACRGN010000008.1 GCA_016234205.1 Nitrospinota bacterium
CACACCGGGTGGACCAACAAAGCAAAGTATAGGTCCCTTCATCTTTTCTTTATCCTTAAGTCTCCTCACAGCGAGATATTCCAGTATCCTCTCCTTTACCTTCGTTAAATCATAGTGGTCTTCATCTAAGATTGTTGCTGCACGATTTATATCCAGGTTATCCTCTGTCCTTTTCTCCCACGGAACTGTTATGAGGTAGTCAATATATGTCCTTGATACTGTATATTCAGCAGATGCCTGATTCATCTTCTCCAGCCTTCCGAGTTCTTTATTTGCAATATCTTTGACCTTTTCAGGCATTGGAGTCTCTTCAATCTTTTTTCTCAGCTCATTCATCTCTGCCATGTATGGGTCTTCTTCGCCAAGCTCCTTTTGAATTGTCTTTAATTGCTGTCTTAAGAGATACTCCCGCTGTGTCTTTGATAATTCCTTTGCAACCTCACTCTGAATCTTCTCCCTTATCTGGAGCATTTGAACTTCTTTATTCAGATATATGAAGACCCTGCTCAAACGCTCCAATGGGTCAACTATCTCAAGTATCTTCTGCTGTTCCACCACATCAAGTGAGAGATATACACAGATGAGGTCGGCAAGACGGGCGGGATTATCAATCTTCTCTATCATTGCCATTACATCATTCGGGAGAGGCCTGCCTACAGCAACAACTGTTTTAAATATAGTATTGATACTCTGAATCAGGGCGTCTGTAAATGAATTCTTCTCGTAAAACTCCCTCAACTCTTCTATTTCTGCAATGGGATAAGGCTCTTCTCTTATGTAGTTAATAATTTTTATCCGTGCAATACCCTCTACGAGGATTTTTACACCGCCATCTTCTAATTTTACTATCTGGAGTATCTTGACAGCGGTTCCAATAGAGTAAAGGTCTTTTGATACGGGGTTTTCAACATGCTTATCCTTCTGGACAAGAACCCCTGCTAAATGTCCCCCCTTCATTGCATCTTCTATTGCCATTTTATCTTTTGCCCGGGAAAAAAATATGGGGGAAATCATCAGGGGAAATATCACTGTATCTTTTATGGGGAGGACAGGTATCTGCGGGGGTATTACAGTATATAGAGGGTCAGTGGGTGATTTCATAGAGTAGCCGCACCATTAAAGGGTGCGTTAATCCACGCAGGTATAAAACCCCTGATAGAAGCATTCAGGGGCAGTCCCTACGGCTACCAAAATTTATGTCTAATTATTAGATTGTTTAATATTGCTACTCATCATCAGATATCCACTCAGGATTTTTCTCAAGCGTAATTTTTTTCTTTATTTCCGGAAACTTCTTTTTAAAATCGGGATGAATCTCCTTCAGATAGCTCTTAATCGCCTCAATCTCTATCTTGATTTCGTCAATATCCCCTTTAAAGGTCAGCTTGCCGTTTTCAACGCCATCTTCCAATGCACTTACCTCTTTTTCCAAAAAATGCAGTTTACCTTCCAATTCCTTCTCTTCCATTTATATCTCCTTTTTTAGTGAAAAGTGTCAGTAACACTAACACTAATAACTGTCACTTAATTATGGCATTACAAATTCTCTTCCCGGTTTTTTGACTACAAATACTGAACATGGGGACTTTCTGACTACCTTCTCAGCTACGCTTCCAAACAGCATATGCTCAAGCCCTGTCCTGCCGTGTGTTGCTATTACTATTAAATCTGCCTCTTTTTCTCTTGCAGTCCTTATTATTTCAAGGAATGGAGTTCCGGTGACTATCATATTTTCTACACGGATATCATCCTTTACCTTCTGAGGAATAAATTTCTCAATCTCTTTTTGTGCTGCATTTTCCATCTCTTTATACAATTCAGTTACCGGCAGTTGGGGGACATAAAAACCTGAGACATCAAATATATGTTCAATAACATGGAGGACATAAAGTTTTGCCTTATATGCAGTTGCAAGTGATATGGCATACTCCAGTGCATTTTTTGAAAAATCTGAGAAGTCAGTGGGGAATAATATTCTCTCTATTTTTGGCATATTTCCCTCCTTTAAAATAAAAGAAAGGTTGAGGTTAAGGTAAAGGTTAAGAAAAATTAAACCTCATCCCAAATCTTTGCATTAATCATTGCATAAGTAATATGAGGTGTCAAGTATTTCACCTGTCTGTGTCACCTGTCTGTTACGGCTATATCTTCTGGAAATGACACAACGATTTCGGCACCCCTGTAGAGTTTTATTTTTCCATATACTGCCACAGCCTTTCCTTCATAGTAACCTGAAGGGTCAATCCCTTTTTCTCTGAATCTCTGGTAGTCCCTGTCAAAAATAGTTACTGTAAAATCTTCATCAGGATTATTACCGAAGTTGAGATGAACTGCCTTCCCTGTATTATGTATGCTTCTTACAACCCCTTCAACAAATCTGAATTTACCAATATGTCTTATGGCTTCAGAGTGAGGTATTGGGGCAATTGAATCAGGCTCACTCCAGAGTCCCTTTCTGTTCTTAATTGCCTCTTTCTCCAGTTTCTTAAACTGGCTGTAGTATTTGATATTCGGCGGGATGCAATATGCCCTTGCATCTCCATCCTCTATTAATTTTGCATTTACAAATGTTCCGTCCTTTAAATATATATATGCGAGCAGGCGGCCGTATTTGTCTATCTTCTCTATATCAAATTCAAGCCTTATTGTTTTGCCATCAAGCATATTCTTATTTGCCATTTTAGCCTCTTCGCTGAAAAACTGGGCGGGCATTTTCTCTGATGCAACTTCGGGGGCGTCAATCCCGAGAAATCTTATCTTTTCACCTGATGTTGTAATAATTGTATCGCCGTCTATAATATGCCTTACACTGAATGATATTCCTGATGGCGGGAGATTTTTCTTCTCCGCACTCTTCCTATACCTTTCAGGTATTTTATCAATTGTGTCGGCAAAATTTACAGTGCCATCCTCATCTACCCATTTATAGACAATTAAATCGTAGCGCCGGGGTTTATCCCCCGCCTCCCCATAAGCAGGGAATGTAAGTGTAAGTGTAAATATGAATAAAATTAAAATCCTCAAAATTACCATATTTCCTATATTACCCTAAAACAGCGATAATGAAAATAAATAAGAAAAGCTGTTGAAACTGTTGGAATTTTATAGTTGATTTATTACTGATATTTATGATATTTTCCTTTTAAATCTATTCTTTTAGCAAGGAATCGTAGTGCGGGGGTTCATCCCCCGCAGCCGACCATAAAGGTCGGCGCTACACATATATAATGTAGCGTTGCCCTTTATGGGCAACAAATGTCGGCGTTACATATATTCAAGGAGGTGCATTATGAAAAAGTTCTCATTAACCTTCCTTATATTCCTTACCTTTCTTCTAACATTCCTGCCTACCGTTCAATCAGAAGAGAGGAGTGTTATAGTAAAGCCAAAGGAAAAAAGAGACCTATCAGTAGAGGCAAAGAAAGGGTTAGACCCTGCATTACTCAATGCAAAATACCATGCCATTATTATCGGCAACAACAGTTATAAAAACCTCCCGAAGCTGAAGACTGCCATAGCAGATGCAAAGGAGGTGGAAAGGGTGCTTAAAACCCAATACGGCTTCGAGACAAAACTCCTGCTTGATGCTACGAGAAACGAGATACTTACAACCGTCAATGATTTCAGAAAGAGACTTGGCTCAAAAGACAATCTCCTGATTTACTATGCAGGGCACGGAGAATTTGATAAGACAGCGGACAGGGCATACTGGCTTCCTGTAAATGCACAGAGGGATGACCCTGTTGACTGGATTAGTGCAACAGACATAACCGATAACATAAAGCGCATTGCATCTGCTCACATACTCATCATATCTGACTCCTGCTATTCAGGCACATTAACAAGGGCTGCAACAGGGGACCTTTCAACAAAGGGCGAGAGAGATGAATTTGTAAAGAAGATGATGGAGAGACGGTCAAGAACCCTTATGGCGAGTGGAGGTAATGAGCCTGTTGTAGACGAAGGTGGCAGCGGACATTCTGTCTTTGCAGATGCATTCTTAAGGGCATTAAAAGAGGCTGACAAGGGTATATTCACAGCAGAGGAATTGTTTCACGGAAGGGTAAAGGAGATTGTGGCGGGTAAATCAGAGCAAGTGCCTGAATATAACAACATAAAGAACTCAGGACATGAAGGAGGGGATTTTGTATTTAGATTGGCGTCTGTTCCCTTATTCCCCCTTAACAAAGGGGGGCAGGGGGTTGTTGAACCAGAGATTAAGCCTTCGGCAGAAATCAGCGAGGAATTAAAAAACATACAGCAGGAGAAGGAGAGACTCAAAAAGGAGAGAGAGGAATTAGAACAGAAGAAGGCTTTAATGGAGGAGAAGAATCGTCTTGAAGAAGAGCGTCAGAAATTGGAGAAGGAGAAGCTTGAGGTAGCGAGCCTGCAGCCACCGCCTCCCCCTGTCCAGCCAAAGTCAAGATTAGCAGAGAAAGGTAACATGGTAATGATTCCGTCAGGCGAATTTATGGCAGGTGAGCCAGGCTCACTCAAAGGCATGGTTATAAGTGAATTTTACATTGACAAATATGAAGTTACACAGAGGGAATATGAGCAGGTCATGGGTAAGAATCCCTCTTATTTTAAAGGTTGTCCAAACTGTCCTGTAGAGAGTGTAACATGGTATGAGGCTAAAGAATACTGCGGGAAGGTTGGAAAGAGACTCCCTACAGAATGGGAATGGGAGAAGGCAGCAAAGGCAGGGACGACCACAACATTTTACTGGGGCGATAGTGAAGGCATGGCGGGTGATTATGCGTGGTATGATAAAAATTCTGGTGATAAAACCCATCCAGTAGGACAGAAGAAGCCGAATAACTATGGGCTTTATGACATGACGGGTAATGTATGGGAGTGGACATCTACTGATTATAGTAGTTGGAAGATCTTGCGGGGCGGGTCGTGGTACGGTGGTGCGAACTATGTCCCCCCATCTACCCGTGATTTCAATTCTCCAGACTATCGCATCCTCAATAGCGGGTTTCGTTGCGCTCAGTAATAAATTACTCTTTGCTCTTTTACTCTTTTACACTTTTACATTTTTTTGCTATCATAGTTTTATGGGAGGTTTAGTATGTCAATTGTAATTGCCGAGCATCTATACATTGAAAAAGACCCCACCAAATACGAGGGTAAAGCCGTTATTAAAGGCACAAGGGTTCCTGTGTCCTCAATTATAAATCACTATCGCTCAGGGATGAGCATTGAGGAGATACTTGACGGCTACCCAAACATAACCTACTCACAGTTATTTGATGCCCTCAGCTATTATTTCGATCACAAAGAAGAAATAGACAAAGAATTTGAATGATAAAACTTTATCTCGACGAAGATGTTCATAAAAAGGTTGCCCTTTCGTTGAGACTTAAAGGTTATGATGTAATAAGTGCCCATGAAGTTGGTAATCAGGGCATTCCCGATTATGTCCAGCTAAAATATGCTGTATCTGAACAAAGGGCTATATTTACATTCAATGTGGGCGATTTCAACAGGCTGCACAAAGAATATGCCGTGATGGATAAGCGGCATTTTGGCATACTCCTTTCAAAACAGATACCCTTTGGCGAGACGGTTAAGCGACTAACGAATTTTTTATTTACCCATACAGATAGTGAGATTAGAAACAATCTATTCTGGATTTAGATAAAAAATTTTGATGTCCCCTGAAGAGAGAGCAGTATTAAATGAAATAAGCTTAAGGAGACAGAGAGTGAATAGAGAAAGGCTTGTAATTTGTGAAAGGGGTTATGATTTCAATAGATAATCTTATAAATCTTGCATTGGCTGAAGATATAGGTTCAGGCGATATTACTACAACTGCAATTGTCTCTCAAAATGTAAAGGGTGAGGCTTATGTAATGGCAAAAGAGGATATGGTTTTATCAGGGATAGGTGTTTTTAAAAAGGTCTTTCAAAATGTCAGCGGTCAGTCGTCAGCGGTCAGTAATCAGTTTAAGGAAAAATTTAGAGATGGCGAATTTGTAAAAAAGGGAAAGATTATTATTGAAATGAGTGGCAATATGAGGACTCTCTTGACCGGAGAGAGGACAGCACTTAATTTTTTACAGAGGATGAGTGGTATAGCAACACTTACAAAGAGGTTTGTAGATGAGATTGCTAAGCCTGCCCTGAGCGATGAAACGAGATTGCTTCGCTACGCTCGCAATGACAAGAGCGAAGGGGCTTCGCCTCGCAATGACAAGGTAAAAATAATTGATACAAGAAAGACAACCCCTAATTTAAGAATTTTAGAAAAGTATGCTGTCCGATGCGGAGGCGGAATTAATCACAGATTTGGTTTATATGACGGTATACTGATAAAGGACAATCATATAAAGGCTGCAGGGGGGATTATAAAGGCAGTTAAGAAAATAAGAGAGGGTGCGCATCATCTTATGAAGATTGAAGTTGAGACAAAAAGTATTAAAGAGGTAAGAGATGCCCTCAAGTGTAAGGCGGATGTAATAATGCTTGATAATATGGATATACCTACAATTAAAAAGGCAGTTAAGTTGATAGATAAAAAAGCATTGGTTGAAGTTTCTGGAGGAGTTAATTTGAAAAATGTGGGAGAGATTGCTTCTATAGGGGTTGATTTTATATCTGTAGGTGCCTTAACCCACTCTGCAAGGGCTGTGGATATAAGTATGGAGATTAGATAAAAAGATGCAAGATGCAAGATGCAAGATGCAAGATGCAAGATATTATTGAGAGTGGAAAGATAAAAGAGCATCTCTCAACAGAATTTATAGGCTCGGATATATTTCTTTTTGACAGAGTAGAATCAACAAATGATATTGCAAAGGAGATTGCAGTTAGTGGCTGTAAGGAGGGGGCGGTTGTTATTGCTGATTCACAGAGTAAAGGGAAGGGGAGATTGGGTAGGAGGTGGGAATCTCCATCCGGAGTAGGTATCTATCTGTCAATTATTCTGAAGCCTAAAAAGGTGGTGTCCCAATTGACACTTGTGGCGGGTGTTGCAGTAGCAGAGGCGATAGTTAAGATTGCAGATTCTTTAAATCCGAAATCCGAAATCCTAAATCCTAAATTACCTTGTGTTTCTCTTAAATGGCCTAATGATATAAATATTAATGGGAAAAAGGCAGGAGGTATTTTAACGGAAGTCATATCAAAAGGAAAAGCAGTGATTGTTGGTATAGGAATAAATGTGAATACCCCCCCTTCATCCCCCCCTTTTCAAGGGGGGGAACAAAAGGGGGGGTTCCCGGATGAATTAAAAGACAAGGCGACATCTATAATGATAGAAACAGGAAAGAGGGTTGACAGAAATCTACTCATAGCGGAGTTATTGAATAGTTTTGAATGCTGGCATGAGAAATTTATTGAAGAGGGCGAGACTGTTATGAAAAAGTGGAAAGAGCTTTCAGATACCGTTGGGCGAAGG
>JACRGN010000159.1 GCA_016234205.1 Nitrospinota bacterium
CTAAATCAAATACAGATTGGAGGACTCCTTACTGCATACCAGATACTATCTTCAATTCTCATTTATCTTTATAAAACCACTGCATCAGGAGAAACAAACAAAAAGGTATCAGAACTGCTTGAATTTTACGAAAATCAGATGGCATTAGCTTCAAAAATTAAAAGACAGGGGCACGAAGAAGAGGTAGGGTGTAAGGCTGAATTGGACAGGATAATCTTTTCTGTAAATAGTGATAAGGGCAAAGAGATAGAACTTAGAAATAGGATTTTTAATGCAGCAAGAAAAACCCAGTTTACAAATATATACTCAAGAAGAATCAGAGACAGTTTGACCTTATACAGACAGCACTCGGCACTCAGCACTCGGCACTCAGCACTTAAGTTTGATATGTCCTTTGGCAATTATGGAAAAAGTATCGGAGAATTTAATTCGCCAGGCTGTATAGCAGCTGATAAGGAAGGGAACTTATATGTAAGTGACGAGATGAATTACCGTATACAAAAATTCAACAAGGATGGCAAGCATATCTTGAGTTTTGGTGGATTCGGGACAATAGAGAGTAAATTCAAGATGCCGGCAGGAATAGCACTTGATAAAAATGAAGATATTTTAGTATCAGACTGGATAAATCATAGAATCCAGAAATTTTCCCCTGATGGGAGTTTTATCTCATGCTTTGGGAAATACGGGAGTAGCGATGCAGAATTTAACAGGCCAAGCAGAATTATTGTAGATGAAGAGGGCTGCATATATGTTGCAGATTTGGGAAACAAAAGGATTCAGAAATTTAATCAGGATGGGAAATTTATCATGTCCTTCAGAAACGAGATTTTCAAAGAACCCTTTGCTATTTACATATCCGGCAGTCATGACATTATTATAGGAGAGCTCAGTGGTGATAGAATGATTGTCTTTAATAAGGATGGAGATTTTATTAAGTCAATAGGCGGTGAAGGGGCTGGGGATGGAGAATTTATGTGGATAGGCACAATTGCAGGTGATAAAGATAAAGACATCTATATTGCGGATTTCTGGAATAGCCGTATTCAGATATTCTCAGACGATTTAAAATTTATTTCATCATTTGGGAAATTCGGGAGAGGGGCAGGAGAATTTGACTGTATATCCTCTATTGCAATAACTGACGAATTCCTTTATGCCTGCGATTATTTCAACCACAGAATCCAGAGGTTTAAGTTTATCTGATGTCCACGATTGTCTTTTCCACTTCACCTCTCACTTTAGAAGAGAGATACGGAACTCTGGCAGGTGCAGGAAACACACTGCCCTCTATGGGGCTACTTTATCTATCCTCTGTAGTCAGGAAGAACGGTTATAAGACAGGCGTAGTAGAGGCATCCTCACTTGGTTTAAATTATGAAGAGGCATTAAGGCAGATTTTATCCTTCTCACCTGACTATGTAGGCATAACTGCAACAACTGTATCAATATTCCACGCTGCAAAACTTGCAGGCAAGATAAAAGAAAAGAATAAACATATAAAGGTTATAATCGGCGGTCCACATCTGACAGCAGTCCCGAAGGAGACTATGGAGATGTTTCCGAACTTTGACTATGCTGTTATAGGAGAGGGTGAGGAGACTATTGTAGAGCTTTTAAAATATCTTGACAATGGAGGCAATACAGATGATGTAAAGGGGATAGCATATAGAAAAAAGGGGCAGGGGGCAGGGGGCAAGGGGCAAGGAAATACTACTCAGATTAATGAGAGAAGGAAGCTGATAGATGATTTAGACACTATCCCATTTCCAGCGTGGGATATACTCTCTGATTTCCCAAAGGGGTATCACCCTGTTGCAATCCGCTGTAGAAAATATCCTGCGGCACATCTTCTTACATCAAGGGGATGCCCCCATAAGTGCATATTCTGTGATACATCTGTATTTACAAAAAAATACCGCGCATTCAGTTCAGAATACATACTGGAGATGATAAAGGTTCTTTACAATAAATACGGCATAAGGGAGATACTATTTGAGGATGATGTATTTGTAATATTCAAGAAGAGATTGATAGAAATCTGCGAAGGGCTGTTAAGAGAGAATTTAAAAATCAGCTGGTCATGTCTCGGAAGGGCTAATGCTGTAAAGCCAGATATATTAAAACTAATGAAAAAGGCAGGATGCTGGCAGATAGGATTCGGAATAGAGAGCGGTGACCAAAAGGTTCTTGATTTTGCCCACAAGCGGATAACCCTTGAGCAGATGGAGGAGGCTGTCAGATGGACAAAAGAGGCAGGGATGGAGACAAAGGGCTTTTTTATACTCGGATTTCCCCTTGAGACAGATGAGAGCATAATGAATACAATTAATTTTTCAAAGAGAATCATGCTTGATGATATAAGTGTTAACCTGATGACCCCATTCCCGGGTTCAGAGATTTACAATATTGCCGATAAATATGGGAAATTTAACAAAGACTGGTCAAAGATGAATATGCTCCAATCGGTATTCATCCCAAATGGACTATCTGAAGACAAATTAAACTTTTACAATAAAAAAATGCTTAAAGAATTTTACTTAAGACCGAGGATAATAAAAAACTATGCCTTAAGGATGCTTGAAAATCCAAGGAATGCAGGTAATTTCTTGAAAGGTCTTTCAGCATTTTTAAAGACAATAGCTCAGAGATAATCCAAAAAATGCAGAAACCACAGATTAACGCAGATTCACACAGATGACACCATCACTGTCATTCTGAGGGCAAAGCCCGAAAAATCTCAAACTTGTCCTGAGCGAAGCGAAGGAACTGGATTCTTCACTTCCTTCAGAATGACTTTTCTTTTATATCTACTTTTATCTGTAGTTGCTTTTATATTTCCTATACATCAAGAAAATCTCCTTGACAACACAAGGGTTTTAAAACAATAATTACGCATACAAAATCATTCTTTTATAAACAGGTTCGTCTACAATCATAAAATTGGGGTATAGACGAAACGGTTTTGCTTATAGATAAGTTAGCGGCTATTTTAAGACAACAGTGCTAAAGAGAAAAGCTATACCACCAAAGACGCAGAAAAAACTTCGGACAAAAAATCTGGGCGTTTGTTGTGTTTGTAAAGAGCGTAGCATCGGGACAAATTTTCATCACATAGACGATAATCCAGCAAACAATGATGAAGGCAATATTGCCGTTCTATGCGTGAAAGAGCACGACCAACATCATCGTCCAAAGTCATACGATCAGACAAAACATTTAGAACTCGGTGCGGACAAAATACGAGAATATAAGCGTGAGTGGGAACAGACAGTTGAGGAATGCAACTCAAATAACCCAAAAATTCTTGCAGTTGTAAATGTTTACGGTGACTACACAAATATTCACTCTGTCAGATTGCTTGTTCAAAATGTAAACAGCAAAATAATCTATCAAAGAATTTATCACCTTTTGACAGGCACTCCTGACCAATGGACTGACGCAATTATTGATGAGGTTTTGTGGTTGGGAAAGAATGTAAAACTCAGTTTAATTGACAAACCTTTGCAAGTAGAATACTGCCCGTGTTGTTCAACATCACTTTCAAATACTTTAGACAGGAATGTAGCAATTCATTTAACAGTAAGTGACTGGAAGCAAAAATCCATTGCAAGTATTTACATCAATCCACCATTTCCATCATTAGCATTGACACTTTTTTACGGTGACGAACCTCTTTACAAAGCACATTTGCACAAGTGCAAAGAGAAGCATCTACATTTTCTAACAGACAAGTTTGAAGAAAGAACACCCATCAAAAAATATCAGAGTATAAGAACACAAGCGACAGAAATAATGCAAAAAGTTGTTGACACTTGGAACCCCGGGCAACTTTTAATTGGGACAGGTAATCCAGACAAACCGACAATAATAAAGAATTTTAATTTACCTGACATTTGGGAAAAGAAAAATAGCCGCTAACAAGGGCTTGATGCAAGCGGGCGGACAGTGCGATATAAAATCTTTGTGACTTTTAATTTACTTTTGTGCTTGGCGACACTGACGAGCATTTAAGACCGCAACATTAGAAGCCCAAAACCGTTAGGCAAAATTACACCTTGAGAGAAAGGAATGTCAAGGATACAAAGGATTCGGCAGAAACCCTCTCTTTCAAAACTCGCCTGAATCGGTTATAATTTACTACTAAAGCATTAAGGGCTGAATTTAGATTAAAGATGATTAAAGATAGGACAATAAAATTTTTAAGATGCCTTTTTAATACACCCTCCAAAATCCCTGTAGAGGCACAGATAGAGATAACGAATAAGTGCAATTTTACCTGTCCAATGTGCCCGAGGGAGATTATGGATGTCCCTTTGACCAATATGGACTTTGGATTGTTTAAAGAGGTTGTGAGAAAACTGGCAGGGATTAAGGATTTTATCCTCACAGGATGGGGAGAGCCGCTTCTTCACCCCAATTTCTTTGAGATGGTTGATTTTGTTTCCTCAATAAATCCTAAGGCAAGAATTCGTTTTACCACAAATGGTTCATTACTTAATAAAGATGTAAGAAAAAAGATTTTGAGCTCAAATATAGAGCAGGTCTCCTTATCCATTGACGGATATAGTTATGATGCTCATAATCCTTTATCGCCTCAACACAACGGGCATACTGAATCAAAGAACATTATTGAAAATATAAAAGCCCTCGCATCAGAGAGGAATTCCAATAGAAGACCTGCTATAGTCTTTCAGTCAACAGTGCAAAACAATAATATAAAAGGACTGAAAAATCTCGTAGAATTTGCCGGAAAAAACGGGATTGACAGAATGAATTTAGTGAGATTAGATGTAAGGAATGCTACAGGACTTAAGAGACCTTCCATAAGTGAAGAGGGGGAAATATACAGAGAGCTTAAGAATGCAGGAAGGGACTTTAATTTGCCTGTATTTTTTATAAACCGGCAGGGAATACTTTTACAGATGGCAGGACATTTTGATAGACTATGCTTTAGAACCATTGACCATGTCTATATAAATATAAATGGTGATGTGACTCCATGCTGTATTTTAAGAAAAATGAAGACAGGAAGTTTACTTAAAGATGATATTGGAGAAATATGGCAAGGAAAGATATTCAAAAAATTCAGGGCTAATCAGTTAAAGGTCTGTAAGGACTGCGATGCATTAAAAAAGAGACATCACCATTAAAAAACGATAATAAGTTCACCACGGATATTCACGGAAAGGCACTGAATTTTAAGATAGTTTAAGTTTATTAATTATTTTTTGCTTCTTTCTACTCCATGATTTTCCGTGCCCTTCTGTGGTGAATAATTACAAAATATGAAAATTATCTTTCTTGAACCACCACCAATAAGTGAGAAAACGCCTGAGAGGTTTGCGGGGTGCAGTTATGAGCTTTATCATTTTCCAGACCTTGCAAATCTCTATCCCTTCACCTGTCTTTATGAGGAAGGTTTTGATGTAAATTATATAGATGCATCACTTGAGAAACTTGATGAAAACAGTTTTTTAAATAAAATTAGAGCCGAAGATGCTGATTATTATGTAATTCATTCTGTAATCCTTTCAAAAAAGACAGATTTATATTATTTAAAGAAGATACAGGAGATAAGACCGTCTTCAAAGGTAATTTTTCATGGACCTGAGCCTACAAGGGTGCCTGAGGAATATCTTATTAATGACAGAGTCTTTGTATTCAGAGGAGAGATAGAGAAAAATTTAATCAAATATTTAAAAGAGGGGATGCTTACCGGTGCTTCTCATTTAAAGGCTGGCAAAATTATCCATGAGCCGCCTTCTGAAGAACTGATTAATTTAGATGAACTCCCTTTCCCATTCAGAAATCACAAGGTTCTCCAGCCTTATATAAAAAATTACTTCAATCCGAAATTTAGAAAAAAGCCTCACACTATAATGATGACATCAAGGGGGTGTGCATTTAAGTGCCTCTTCTGTGTCCCTAATTCCATAAGCTTTGCGAGGGAGCTGGAATACATGAAATATCATGATGGGAAAAAGCCTCCTGTCCAGTCTGCAAGTGCAAAAAGGGTGATTGAGGAGTTTAAAGCGATAAAAGAACAGGGGTTTAATTCTGTTATGATTGTGGATGACCAGTTTTTATGGGGGAGGAACAGGACACTTGAGATATGCAGGGGCATCAAAGGGCTTGACATGGAGTGGGGATGTCTCTCAAGGGCGGATTTCCTCACAGATGAAGAGGTTGTCAGGGGGATGGCAGAGGCAGGCTGTGTGTCAGTGGATATTGGAGTTGAGAATCTCAATCAGGATGTCCTTGATTATATCCAGAAAGACTTAAAGGTTGAGAATGTATATATAGCAATAAAGTTACTAAGGAAATATGGTGTTGAGCCGAAACTCAATATCATGTTCGGTACATCACCAAATGAAACAGCACAGGATATAAAGGATACTATTGATAAATTAAAAAGGCTTGATGTAAGTAATATCATGTTCTCCATCGCCACACCATTTAAAGGGACGAAGTTTTATACCTTCTGTAAGACTGAGGGCTATCTAATAGATGATTCAGATGAGATAAATCCTTTAGGGAAGAGTGTAGTCAGCTATCCTTCAATTTCAAGGGAAGAACTGGAAGAACTGGAGCGGTATGCCTACAGGTCATTCTATTTAAGACCGAGGATGATAGCAAAGAGGATTAAATCGTATCATGGGATAAAGGATTTTATAAATGATATTAAAGTGGCAATAAATTTGTTCAAATAGGTTATGAATATAGATATAAGCTTTTTAATGCCTTCATATAATAATGAGGCAACAGTAGTCAATGGTATCCAGTCGGTCTTGAATCAGAAGACCGATTTTAAATTTGAAATTATCTTTGTTGATGACGGGTCAACTGATAATACATACTACCTTGCTGAAAAATTTTTGAAGGGTCACGAAAACATAAAACTGATTCAAAAGAAAAATGGCGGTGAGGCATCGGCATTGAATGAGGGTTTGAAATATTGCACTGGAAAATTTATTGCAATTGTTGAAGCAGATGTTGAAATTGAGGATAAATGGCTTGAGAAGGTTATGATGGAATTTACCCCCCCTCCGCACCTCCCCCCACAAGTGGGGGAGGAAAAAGGTGGGGGGTATATTGCAGGTGTCGGAGGCAGGCTTGTCACACCTGAAAACAGTTCATGGATAGCAAAGATTGCCGGATATGAGATTGAAGGCAAGTTTGAGACAAAGGAGAGATATGCAAATCACATCACCTCTGCTAATGCTATATACAGGGCAGAGGTCTTTAAGAAAATAGGAAGTTTCAATGAGAATTTAGTGAATGCAGTCCTTGATTCAGATTTAAACCGCAGGATAATTGAAGAAGGATACAAGCTTATCTATTCCAAAGATGCTTCAGCGCTTCACCATTTTAAACCAACATTTAAGGGATATTTAAAGAGGCAATATTCCTACGCCAGATATAGAGTCCACGAGAGATTAGCTCTATATCCTGCTGATAGATTTTTGGCATTAAATGTTTTTATATGTGGTTTATCCGCCCTTTCTCTATTGTTAATCCCATTTACAACCAGATTGCCAATTACTCTCCTTCTCCTCTCTATCCTTTTACAATTCCCCACAACCTTCAAACTGCTCAAGATGAAAAGAGATTCTATCCTTTATCTTTACCCTTTCATAATAGTAATCCGTAATATTGTAGGCATATTTGGCTATGGAATAGGGGTCATCAATAAACAATTAAACAGATATTAAACTACCATGGTATAGTAAAATGAAACAAAAATCTGAGAGGACCGGGATATACGAATAAAGTAAAACCAAGTCAATCAAAACCTTAAAATTATGAAACAGCCTGTTTCACAATTTATAAAAGTACCTCCTGGTTATAAAAAACTGTTTGAAGACCTAAAGGATCGTATTCGCACTTCGCAACTCCGCGCCGGTCTTGCTGTAAACAAAGAATTAGTATTGCTCTATTGGGATATCGGCCGTCAGATTTTACAGCGTCAGCAAGAGGAAGGATGGGGAGCAAAGGTTATAGATCGTCTATCCCGAGACCTTCGCCGAGAATTTCCAGAAATGAAGGGCTTCTCGCGGGCAAACCTGCTCTACATGCGAACATTTGCCGACGCATACCCTGACAACTCATTTGTCCAGCAGGTTGCTGGACAAATTCCATGGTTCCACAACTGTATCCTTTTGGACAAAGTAAAAGACACGATTGAGCGTGAGTGGTATATCCGCCAGACCATTCAACACGGTTGGAGCCGAAATATCCTTGCCCACCACATAGAAAGTGGTTTGTATCATAGACAGGGTAAGGCTATTACCAACTTTGACCGCACTCTGCCTACTCCACAATCAGAACTCGCTCAGCAGATTCTAAAAGACACGTATATTTTTGACTTCCTTAACGTCGGTAAAGAGGCAAAGGAACGGGATTTGGAAAAAGCTCTTTTAGAGAAGTTAAGGGAATTTCTACTTGAACTCGGTGTGGGATTCTCATTTGTCGGTAGCCAATATCATCTGGAGGTTGGTGGACAGGATTTTTATATTGACCTGCTGTTTTATCACCTTCGCCTGCGTTGTTTTGTAGTTATTGACCTCAAGATTGGAGAGTTCCAACCTGAATATGCAGGCAAAATGAACTTTTACTTATCAGCAGTTGATGATATGTTGCGTCATAAGGAACTTGAAGACAGTTCCTATGATCCTGCTTTTGAGTTGAGCGATGACTACTTTCAAACAGTTTCTCTTGCAAATTTCATGTATGCTACGCTGGTGGTAGCTATTTGGTCAGAGATAGAGCTTTTTCTAAAAAGTTGTGTTCGGTTGCTCTATAACAGACGGAGAAGCACACAAAATGTTAGCCATAAATTTCCTGAAATTAAAAAAGCTATAAAAGAAGAAATTGGTATACAGCCTGAACGTTGCAAATCTTACTCCACCGTTAATGCCACCCGTGAGTTAAACAACTCTTTCAAGCATTCCAATGGTTATTGCAACTCCAAATCTTATAATCAAATTCAGAAATCTCTTTTGACCAGAAAAGCACTTCCTGACAGAAGAAAAAGAGATACAAGAAAGATAGGTAAAAATGTTATAGTTGAATACTCTAAACTACCTCTCCCGGATATTCTTAATGCTTGCAACGAGTTCTGTTCCAACTTATTAAATAGGGTCGAAAGCAAGTTAAAAAGATGGCATTGAGCTACAAAATAGGGAAGAAGTGATAAAAATTTATGTGCTGACTTGACAGTATGAATATCCTCCATATCGTCCCATATTTTTACCCCGCATGGCCTTATGGCGGCACACCGAGGGTTGTATTTGAATTGTGCAGGGAGTTGGTTAAAAAGGGGCATAATGTAACTGTATATACAACAGATGTCCTTGATAAAAATAAAAGAGTTGAGCAAACTGAGGCAACGGTTGACGGGCTTGCCCTGAGCGAAGTCGAAGGGATAAAAATAAAATATTTCAGAAATATCAGTAACAGCCTTGCTTTTAATCAAAAGGTCTTTATCTCCCCTGTCATTTCCAAGGCACTTAAAGAAAACTTGAAGCAGTTTGATATAGTCCACCTCCACGAGTTCAGGACACTCCAGAATGCAGCAGCCTATAGATACCTAACAAAATATAAAATTCCTTATGTCCTCTCTGCACACGGCTCTGTCCTCAGGCTCATGGGGAAAGAATTTTTAAAAGCACTGTTTGATACATATATCGGCTTCAAAATCCTCAAATCTGCTAAGAGGGTTGTAGCAGTGTCAAATATAGAGGTGGAGCAATATATAAAAATGGGGGTGGAGAGGGATAGGATAAGTCTTATCCCCAATGGAATAAATATATACGAATTTGAGAATGCAGATAAAGTAAAAGGAAATTTCAGAAGGGCTTACAAATTATCAAATAAAAATATCATTCTATTTATAGGAAGACTTAATGCCATAAAAGGTATAGATTTTCTCCTGAATACATTTGCAATCCTGATAAAAGATATTAAAGATACAATTTTGATAATAGCAGGACCTGATGACGGATATAAAAATGAAATAGAAAGGCGTATAAACCTTCTTAAAATAAATAATACGGTGTTGTTGATTGATGGACTATATGGTGAGGATAAAATCTCTGCTATGACAGATGCTGACATATTTATATATCCATCAAGACATGAAATATTCGGTATTGCCCCTCTGGAGGCACTTGCATGTGGAACACCTGTTATAGTTACTGAAAACTGCGGCTGTGCCGATTTTTTGAGAGAGGTTAATGGTGGAATTGTGGTAAAATATCAGGACATTTCAGGGCTTTTGGATGCTATGCAAAATATCTTAGATAAAAAAGAAGAGGCAAAAAAAATGGCATCAAATGGGATTGAACTTGTCCAGAGGCAATTTAATTGGGATGAAATTACAAAAAATATGATAAAGTTATATAAAACGAGTTATATGTAAAATAGGAGGGTTTATGGAAAAGATAGATAAAATTTTATTGGAGAGCGGAACAAATGAGTTGGAGATAGTTGAATTCCAGTTAGACAGACGAGAGGCTGATGGAAGCACATCTCAGGGATATTATGGTGTAAATGTCGGAAAGGTAAGAGAAATCATAAAGACCCCTGATAATATTACACAGATAACAAAATCCCACCCTTCTGTAGAGGGTGTCATAAACTTAAGAGGGAAGATTATCCCCATAATAAATCTCCCTAAATGGCTTGGCATATACAACCACGACCTCTCCCTGAATAAGATAATAGTTACCGAGTTTAATAAGATGTACAACGGCTTCCTTGTAAGCAATGTCGCAAGAATTCACAGGGTATCATGGGAAAAGGTTGAACCCCCAAGCTCACTGATGTCGGCAGGGGAAGATGAGTGTGTAACAGGTGTAATTAAATTTGACAATAAAATTTTAATGATGCTTGATTTTGAAAAGATTATAGCAGAGGTAAACCCTGCAACTACTATAAAAGAAGGTGTAAGTGAAGCAAAGACAGATGAAAACAAAAACAAAACTATACTCATTGCCGAAGACTCAGGAATGATTTCCAAATTGGTTAAAAATTCACTAACGGGTGCTGGTTACAATGTTATATTGGCTTACAATGGAGAAGAGGCACTCACAAAATTAAGTGATCTGGCTGAGAAATCATCAGCACACAATAAAAAGATTGCCAATTTTGTTAATCTTGTCATATCAGATATAGAGATGCCAAAAATGGACGGGCTGCACCTCCTGACAAAGATTAAATCGCATCCTGTCTTAAAAGACCTCCCTGTAATAATATTTTCATCTATGGCAAGTGCTGATAACATTAAAAAATGGGAGGGGCTTGGGGCAAGTGATTTCATAAGCAAACCTGATATGAATATATTATACAATTGCGTAAAAAAACATATTATTTGATATACCCGTAAATAAATCTCTCTTCACCTAACCTGAATAAATCAGAAAGGCTTGAACACAAATTGCACGAATTAATTCAAAATAAACTTTGCCACAGAGTTCACAGAGAACACAGAGGAAAACAATAAGGAGAAATGGGGAAATTTGAGAAAAGAGGAATGGGAAATTTATTTCATTTTACCTTTTCTCCATCTCTCTATCTTCTCCCTTTCTCCTTAATCTTTTTTGTTTTTATCCGTGACATTCGTATATTCGTGTAATTTGTGTTCTAAAAAGTAAAAAACTTGTTCAATGGAATTACAAAAAATGTCCTGATACTTGGTTTTATCAGCCTGCTCACAGATGTAAGCAGCGAGATGATTTACCCCCTCCTCCCTGTCTTTCTTACAGCAGTCCTCGGTGCAGGCCCTGCCTTTATTGGAATCATTGAGGGAATAGCAGAATCCACTGCCAGCGTACTTAAACTCTTCTCAGGCTGGTTCTCTGACAGGGTTAAAAAGAGAAAACCATTAGTCCTTATAGGTTATTCACTATCAACCATAAGCAGGCCGTTGGTGGCAATCTCGTCTTCATGGTTTCAAGTCCTTTTAATCAGATTTTCAGACAGGGTTGGAAAAGGGATAAGAACCGCTCCGAGAGATGCCCTCATTGCCGATTCAATCCATCCATCTGCATTGGGAAAGGCATTTGGTTTTCACAGGGCAATGGACCATGCAGGTGCAGTAATTGGCCCCCTCTTAGCCTCAATTCTTTTATACTCCGTTACCCAAAACTACAGAACTATATTTTGGCTTGCGGCGATTCCCGGCATATTATCAATTATCCTGATTATCTTCTTTTTAAGTGAGACTGCTCCTTTTAGCAGAGATGCAAAATTCACCACGTCACCTTCTTTTAAAGGAGGAATGAAGATAAGCGGGAACTTTAACCGTTTTCTCGTCATTATCATCATATTTACACTCGGAAATTCAAGTGATGCCTTTCTGATTTTAAGGGCTAATGAACTCGGCGTAACACCATCCCGGATACCGTTACTCTGGCTTACACTTCATGTTGTTAAAATGTTAAGTTCAATGCCAGGCGGTGCTTTATCAGATAGGATTGACAGGAGATATGTTATAATTTCAGGCTGGTTCGTATACAGCATAATATATTTTGCCTTTGCCTTTGCAACAGAAGCCTATCACGCATGGCTTTTATTTGCACTATACGGCATCTACTTTGGACTTACGGAAGGTGCAGAGAGGGCGTTGGTTTCGGATATGGTTTCACCTGAAGAGAGGGGGAAGGCATACGGGCTGTATCACTTTGCGGTTGGCATAGCACTATTGCCTGCAAGTATCCTGATGGGATTTATCTGGCAGGGCTTTGGTCATGAGATTGCCTTTTCTTTTGGTGCAATATTATCAATAATGGCATCAATATTATTCATGTTTTTGGTTAGGAAATGACTATGCCGCTTTTTGAGCTAAGAGAATTGCACAATTTTTTACTGGCACTAATACCAATATTTGTAGCCATAGATGTAATAGCTATACTCCCCATATTTCTATCCATGACTGAAGGGCTCACGGCTGATGAAAAGAAGGTCATAGTAAGACAATCTGTAATAACTGCATTTATTGTTAGCATCTGCTTTCTTGCAATAGGAAAATTTATCTTCGGTGCACTCGGCATATCAGTTTCGGACTTTAAAATCGCAGGAGGCATTGTCCTTCTCGTATTGGCAATCAATGACCTCCTCTTCCCGGAAAAGAGGAGTAGGTTTGAGGGTTCTTCAATAGGTGTAGTCCCTCTTGGAATGCCGTTGATTGTGGGTCCCGGTGTCCTGACAACAATAATCATCCTCGTAGATACATACGGTTACCTGCCTACACTATTTTCTATAATTATTAACCTCTTTATAGTCTGGATAACATTTATCAAATCAAATACTATAGTAAATATGCTGGGAGAAAATGGTGCAAAGGCATCTGCAAAGGTTATGAGCATCTTCCTCGCAGCAATCGCTGTAATGATGATAAGGAG
>JACRGN010000154.1 GCA_016234205.1 Nitrospinota bacterium
ATACTCGGTATTGTCTTTGTCTTCCTCACAGCGTATAACATAAGGGTGTAGGAAAGCATAGGCAGATAATCACAAAATCTTGACTTGCCTTTTTCCATTTAGTATTCTCTAAATTAAGGAGGTAATTTAAAATGTCAAAAACTGCTATGGCTATCAAACCCAAATATCTAATTGATGAAAGAGGCAATAAAACAGCAGTTGTTATTAATCTCCACGATTATAAAAGTCTTTTGGAATTTATTGAAGACTTAGAAGATGCCAATGACCTCCTGCGGGCTGAAAAAAAAGCAACAGGATTTACACCTTATAAAAAATTCCGTCAGGGATGGCTTAAATCTTGAACTACAAAATTATTATAGAACGTAAAGCTGAAAAAGAAGCATTTAACATTCCACTTCCATTTAGAACCAATATTGATAAAGCCATCCTCTCCCTCTCTCAAAACCCAAGACCTCATGGCTGTAAAAAATTAACAGGTAGAGAAGGTTATCGAGTCAGAGTTAGCAATTATCTCATCCTCTATACTATAGATGATAAGACAAAGGTAGTGGTCATCTATAGAATTAAAATCAGAGGAGAGTCAACCTATAAATAACTTTACTCTTTCATTCTATATGGATGTGTTGCACCTGAACTTATTTCAGGATTTCAAAATTTTCCATTGACAGTAATTTTTCTTAGGCTTATAGTTTGCACCATGAAAACCAATTTCTTTTATAACCGCTCATTTATAAGCTCAATTCCCTTTGTGGAGGGTATCTCAGGCAAACGCATCAATGGCTTGGAGGGGGCAGGGATTCAATTCTCCAGTAAAAACCTTGGGTGGGATGGAGTGGTGGTTGAAAAGGGTGTGCAGCATGGCTGGGATGCCACCGACTTCTCGGTGTCAGGCCACTATCTGGCGATTAATCTGAGTAATGTATCTCTATCCTTTGAACGCAAGACTCCCCATGGATTTAAGCGGGAGGTTATGCCACCCGGCACTCTCTGGCTAAATCCAACTGGCGAGACTTTTACCCACCGTGTCAAACAGGTATGCACTTATGGTGCTATTGTGCTTGATTTTGACAAATTTGAGCGTCTTGCTGGAATTCCAAAGACAGAGCTTCGGCTTCATTACAGCATTCAAGACCCTCAACTTGAGTATCTGATACGCACCTTGTTGATAGAGGTTAAAAATCAAGGGATTAACGGCAGAATCTTTTGCGACAGCCTGACTGCTGCATTATCGGCATATCTGACCGCTCATTTTTCAACGGTAGACAATCATCATCATCTGATAAAGGGAGGAATACCTCAGAAAAAACTGCGGCTCCTGATTGATTTTATAGAAGCCAATATCTCTGCCGATATACGACTTGAAGATTTGTCTGCCCTTGTCAATCTAAGTCCATATCACTTTGCCCGTGAATTCAAGCGGTCAGTAGGGTTGAGTCCTCACCAATATATTCTCAGCCGCAGGGTTGAGCTTGCCAGAAAACTGCTGGATAAAAATAAGCAATCAATAGCAGATGCAGCTTATGAATTAGGGTTTGCCGACCAAAGCCACCTGACCCGTGTCTTCAAACTCCACTTTGACATAACCCCGGCAGAGTATATCCGCCGTCGCAAGCGATAGCGGCATTGACTTTTTAGCGAATTTTCGGCAAGAATCTTCCAAAACAGCAAATTCCTTCAAGCAAAAATCCTTCTTATTTCTTAAATTAAAGATAAACTATCTATAGGAGGCAATATCTATGAAGCTTAAATATTTTATATGCGGTTTTTTGGCATTTGTAGTTTTTATTTTGCTGCAATCATATAAGGAGGTGTGTGGTATGGAAAACATATCGGGTCGTGAACAGGTCATTGATGTTGTTAATGGCGTGGTAATAAGCGTAGACCGCCGAGACTGGAAAACTTGCAGGTCATATTTTATAGATGAGCCGTTTATTGATTACAGCTCATTAAACGGACAAGCAGGCAGCAAAGTAAAGGCTGACAAGCTTGTTAAAGGATGGAGTGATTTTTATATCGAAATTAAAATTTACGCAGCATTTTATCACAAACCATGATGTGAAAATCAACGGTAACACAGCTACTTGTTATTCCTATGTGCGGGGTGTTCATTCTTTGCCTTATGCCGAGGGCGGCGGCCTGTGGGATGTTTATGGAACTTATGATCATGAGCTTGTCAAAACGCCGTCCGGCTGGAAGGTTTCAAAGATGGTTTTTCATCTGCTCTATCAGGAAGGGAATAAAAATCTTCCTGTCATTGCCATGAAAATGCCAGATGAACAAAGAGTAAGTTTTATAAGTGAAGGCAATAAATTAATCGGGATAATTTATATTCCGTCTGGCTATAAAGAAGGACAAAAATTGCCGGCTGTTATCGTAACAGGGTCGTGGACAACGGTAAAAGAACAGATGGCAGGCACTTATGCCAAAAAACTCGCTGCTGAAGGATTTGCCGCATTAGTTTTTGATTTTAGAGGTTTCGGAGAGAGCGGCGGCGAGCCAAGACAATATGAATCTCCCCAGAGAAAAATTCAGGACATAAAAAATGCCGTCACTTTCTTACAGACTCTGCCGATGATTGACAAGAATAAAATGGGGGGACTTGGGATATGTGCGAGCTCGGGTTATATGTCCCGTGCAGTTACCGAAGACAGACGGATTAAAACATTCGCAGCAATTGCCCCGTGGCTGCATAATGCAGATTTGGTAAAGCTCATTTATGGAGGCGAAAAAGGGGTAAGTGAAAAAATTGCGATAGGAAAGGCAGCAAGCGGGAAATATGAACAGACGAAAATAAACGATTTCGTGCCTGCCTGCAGCATAAGCGACGACAGTGCGGCTATGTTTGGTAATTTTGAATACTACCTGAATCCAGCCCGCGGTGCTATCCCACAGTGGAAAAATCAATTTGCAGTCATGTCATGGCATGAATGGCTGCAATTCGACCCTATTAAAGAAGCGGGCATGATTTCCGTTCCCACCCTTTTAATCCACAGCAATGATGCCGCTATACCCGATGGCGCCAAACAGTTTTACGAGAAGCTGTTTTCAAAAAAAGATTTTTATTGGATGAAGGGCACTCAATTCGATTTCTATGACAATCCGCCGACCGTGAACGAGGCATCGAAAAAAGCAGTTCAATGGTTTAAGCAATATCTGGAGCAGGAGCAGACAAAATAAACAGTTTACTGCACTGAAAACACAGGCTCTTGCGCGAGTTTTATCCACTTATTGAAATGAAATCTAAAATTCCCTGTCTTTGTCGGTGTTATGGGTTTGATAATCTCTTTTCCGTCAGACATTCTCTCCACAATTACAATCTTTTTATCCATGAGGGCAGTCCATTTGCCTACATATAAAAAAGTGTATGGCTGGTCTCTGTAGATTATCTCATGGAGTTTATTGCAGTATTCTATCTGTTTATTTCTGTCATACTCCTGCCTGATTTTTATAATCAAATCATCTGCCTCTGGATTGCTGTAACCTACAAAATTTAATTGAAATGGGCCTGTCTGGCTTGAGTGCCATATCTGGTATAAATCAGGGTCAATGCCCATGCTCCAGCCAAGAATTACTGCATCAAAATTTCCTACATCAATATATTTTTTTAAGAATACCGCCCACTCTACTGTATCTGCCTTTACATCTATACCAAGTTTCTTCCATGAGTTCTGGGCAATAATCATTATAGCCTTACGAAGCTCATTACCGTGGTTTGTAATAATTGTAAACTGAAATGGCTTTCCGTCCTTTTCAAGCCTGCCGTTTACCTTCTTCCAGCCAGCCTCCTCCAATAATTTTAATGCACCTTCAGGGTCATAAGGGAGTGGTTTTATATTTTGATTATAATAATCTGTCTGTTTTACAAAGGGACCTGTAATCTTTTCGGCCTGATTGTAAAATAAGAATTTAATTATCTCATCAGTATTTATTGCCATCCCCAGAGCCTTTCTCACACGCCAGTCTTTAAAGAGTTCCCTCCTCATATTGTAGCCAATATAACTGTAGCCGTAGGAAAGTCCTGAGAAATTCTGAAATCTCTTGTCTTTCTTAAATCTCTCTACCTGATGAGCCTGTGCATCGTAGCTGTCAATAGTTCCTGCATAGAATTCCATCTCCTGTCCTAAAGGGTCTGGCACTATGCGGTAGATAAACTCCTTATAATTTGAAGCACCCTCCCAATATTTATCATTTCTAATAAGATGGATATATTCATCAGACTTCCATTCCTTAAACTTAAAGGGTCCAGCACCTATCGGATTTCTGTTAAAATCGCTGTCCCTCATTGTAAATTTATCAGGAGCAACCCCCTTTGCCTTTGCCTCCTTTGCGAGAGCCTCATTATTTAAGAGATGTTCAGGGAGTATGCCCATCATCCATGTGCTTATTGCAGGGGAATAGAGTCTCTTATAAGTAATTTTTACTGTGTATTTATCAATAATCTCAACAGATTTAACAGGCTCATAATCAGATACCCTTGGTGAGATATTTCTTCCGTCCATTATAGATTCATAAGTAAATTTTACATCCCCTGAATCAAGCTCATGCCCGTCATGAAACAGGACACCCTTTCTTAAATGGAAAATGATTACCGGGTTATGTTCTGTAATTTGAACAAGCTGTTTTGAAAGAGGCTCAATTAAATCGGGGTCTGATACTGTTATATATTTTTCAGGGTGAATTGAAGGGAAGTAATTTTTGTCTAACACACCTTCCAATTTTTCAAAAAACTCCTGATCAACTGCTTTAAGAGTAACCTTAATCCTCTGGGGGAGGGTGATTGTTGCCACTGCCTTTGCACCTTTTTTTTCAGGTCTTGGGTCTCTTGTTTCTATAATCTCAGTTTGAGGAGAGAGAATCTCAATATTTATTATTGAAGATTGAAGATTGAGGTCGGAAGATTTATTGATTCTCTTTACAATCTCATTGGCAGTAATAGAAATTCCATCAGAAAAACGCCCATCAGTATTTACAAAAAATAATGCTTCCTCATAAATCTCCCAGTTTGTGGCAAGCCTCCCGCGATAACGAAGTTCCTCATCATAGTCAAGGAGACCCTCAAAGACCATAGAGTTTATATCACTACTGGAGGTATCTGCACTCAAAATTGGATTTAATATAGATGCATCACCAATAGAGCCTTGAATAAACTGGTAGAGCCTGTCTTTACTCCCCTTAATCTGGTTGTCATAAGTAGGAACCCAGAAAAAGGACTGCAACAAAAGTATTGTGATGATAATCGGAACTATGAGAAGCAACCGCTTTACCATAGATTTTTTAAAATCATCCGTTCAATTTCTTCAAGAACATCAGTTAATTCTACAGCGTGAGATTCAATAATCTTGCCGCTCTTAAGATGCTTATGATGAGGAAAGGTTTTTATCTCCCTTGCATGTGGGTCAGGGGCATTATCATATCTGAAAATATTTTCTGAAGAAATACGAAAATTATAGGCATATTTATATTTTTCAATTCTATAGTCGGCATATTCCACAACCTCTTTAATAGCATGGGTAGAGCCGTTTCTGAATTCTATCCTGCCTGAAATAAAGGCAATATCTGTTGTCTTCTTATCGATGTTTAAATTATAAGATGCTGTTATGGTTAAAGAATTGATAATGGATTCTAAATTTTTGATATATTCATTTATACTCAAAAGTTATTTCCTCAAGAGAGTTTAATTTTTTCAATAATCTTTCGAGTGTTTCCATCTCCCCTTCCCATTCTATAAGCTCAAGGTCATCAATCTTGCCATAAAGGGATTCTCTATCTAATTTTCCATACTTGCTTTCAAAA
>JACRGN010000156.1 GCA_016234205.1 Nitrospinota bacterium
AACCTCATCAACGCCGTAATTCTGAATAACAAATGATATATCTGTCTCAAGGTATTCCTTAACCATCTGGATAGAGAGGGGAGGAAAGAGTGTATCCTCATAACGAACTATCAGAGGCACTTTTCTTATCGCACCGTCATCATCAGTTATAAACGAAAAGTATCCTGCACCCTTTGCTGACTCTGAAAGCGGTTTTATGCTTGCCTCTGCGGCATAGGCACCCTGCAATGGAACTGATTGTGCCTCCGCACTCGTAAAGCGGACAGCATTGTATTGGGAGTCTCTGATATTCTCAAGAGAAACATTCAGGGATTCCTTACTCATATGCTCAAGCCCTTCTTTTGAAAAATGGAAGAAATATCCGAGTATGGTATTCCCGGATTTTTTAAGTGTCTCTGCAAAAAGAAGGTCATTATTTGATTCGCCTTCAGCTTTTTCAACAAGATTAATCAGCTCAGGTTTTACCGATTTGTCTTCAATGAGCCGTTTTTTTACTTCACTTAGCTTTTTAAGTCCCGGGTTGATGTCAGGCTCTGAAAATACAGCATCAAACCCGATTACCCTCACCCCTTTTTGAGTCAGTTTATTAACTAATTCAGCCTGAATATTTCTTGGCCATGGCCACTTGCCAAGTTCATCAAGGCTCTTTTCATCAATTACAGCAATTGCAACCTCACTACCCGGTTTAACTTCCCCCCTGTATATAAATCTGAGGTCAAAACTCTTTAATTCCATGAACTTTATAAAGGAGGGGTCTGCAAAGTAGACGACAATTACAAGGGTGGTTATAAGTAAGACGATTTTAAATGGGGTGAGTTTGAGAAGTTTTTTTATCATATATTAGCTGTCAGCTTTCAGACTGAACTGATAGCCGATTTCAATTCACCTATAAAATTCCCTACATCCTTGACAAGTCTTTTTTTATTCTGACCTGATTTCTCTATAATCTTCACAATTGCACTCCCTACTATTATTCCGTCAGAATGTTTTGCAATATTCTCTGCCTGCTCCCCTGTTGAAACACCAAAACCTACTGCCACAGGGAGGTCTGTGAACCTCTTTATCTTTCTTACCATCCTACCAATATCGCCTGACATGGACTTCCTCGCACCTGTTATACCGGTAACTGAAATATAATAAATAAATCCGCAACTCCTCCCACAAATAAGTTTCATCCTCTCTTCATCACTTGTGGGTGCCAATAAAAACACAGTATCAAGCCCTTTTTGGCTGGCCATCTTACATAGATTGTTAGATTCTTCAGGCGGCAGGTCGGGGATAATAACTCCGTCAATACCAGACTGAACAGCATCATTAACAAACTTGTCTTCACCGTATCTTAAGACTGGATTATAACTGGACATGAGGATAATTGGAACACTGGTCTTCTCACGAATCTCATTTACCATTTTTATTATCTTCTTTAGCGAAGTCTTGCCTTTTAAAGCCCTCAGGTAGGATTTCTGTATTGTGGGACCATCAGCCAATGGGTCAGAGAATGGGACACCAAGCTCAACAATATCTGCCCCCCTTCTCTCCATTTCAAGGACGAGTGACTTGGTTGTATCAATATCAGGGTCGCCGGCAGATATAAAGGCAATCAGTGCCTTTTCTTTTTTTCCTTTCAGTTCATCAAACTTTTCTTCAATTCTGCCCATAAAGTTTTAGGTTGAGGTTTAGGTTTAGGTTTAGGATTTTCTTAACCTTAACCTTTGCCTTAACCTTGCAAAGCATACACATCAACACATTCCTTTGCCCCTGTTACAATGCTTTCTTTCCCGGCATGCTTAAATTTTGGATTAAGGGATTCACAGAATCCGTCAATCCATTTCCTGTTGAGACTGCACATCAATTCAGGAGACACACCTGCATCATTCCAGTAGCCCTGATGCAAACAGTCTGTATGCTTATACATGAGGGAACCATTATTCATCTCTGTTTCTACTACATGGTCACAGGGCATCCCATCAAGAAAATAATTATTTATTGTCTCATGAAATTCCTCAACACCATCCTGAGGGTCATATTTATCCTTTGCCTCAACACCCTTCCCCCTTCCATACCAGTAAACTGCGTCCTCAAGAAGGCTTCTATCCTTATATTTGTCCATAAAAGACTTTACCATCTGGGCTTCATCTGTCTCTACCTCTTTAATCCTGTTTGCAAGCCATCCGTGAATAGGAGAATCTCCTATAAGCTGGTCAAGAGGTGTATCAATATCCTTCGTCTCCATCTCCTGCTTTGTCTTCCCGCAGACAGATTCTATCTCCTTCCCATACTTTTCATAAAAGGCAGAAAATATTGCCGTCTCTCTCAGCATGACATTCTTAATCTTCTCATACATCCAGTAGTGAATCGGTCCCAGAAATGCACTCATTCTTAAATCCTCCTTTTTGACATATTTTTTGTAGCCGCAGGCTTCATGCCTGCGTGTTGACGCACCCATGAAGGGTGCGGCTACCATTCCCTATAATTTTTGTAGTCTAACATTATTACTTGCCAAATTCTACAGATTTTAACAGGGTCGGGTCAGGTATCCATGCTGGCTTCCAGTCCATTTTTTTTAGCTTATCATATACATTCTCTTCATATTTAGGAGGCATATCATATTTTGTCCTGACAAAAAGGTGAATATCATCTGGAAGACTACTACCTGAAAATAGTTTGTCTAATTCTATGTAATTCTTTAGTTTTATCTGTCTCCCCTTTGATGTATCGTTCGCTCTCATACAGAGTTTTGCTGCAAGTGTAAGAGCCTTTGCTGGGCTATCGGCAGTTGTCATAAGATGTGCGGGGGTTGGGCCTGCAAATACCTCCCTTTTATTTCGCATATCTGTAACCTTCCAGCCACAGCTATTATTACCTTCAAGCATCCTTCCATATC
>JACRGN010000157.1 GCA_016234205.1 Nitrospinota bacterium
AGATTTGCGAGGAATCAGGCAATATCAAAAAAAACTCCTCATTTCTTTTTGCTGGATATAGATTCAAAAAAATATTGGCTTTCAGAGAAGCCGCACCTGCCGTCAAAATCTTCAACGGATGAGGATAAAAGGATAAGAAATATTGACCTCATAAAGACCATTGATAACGAAATAGAGGTTGAGGGTTTTAAAAGTAATAGAGATAGTGACAAGACTATAAAAGAAGGTGTTGTCAGTGTTGAATTCTATCCACAGGGAAATTCAAGCGGTGGGATAATTTTTGTAAAGACAAAAGATAAGATATTGAGTATAGATACGGATATTTTTACAGGAAGAGTGAAGGTAGAATGATTTACGATTTATTGCTTTGCCTTGATTTTCAGGCACGGTTTTGAGAGAAAAACAGAAACTTCATAACAACTTGTTCAGGGTCTAATAAAGGGAACAAGAGGAGTTAAAATGTGGGATTGAGTAAAAATTTTATCATCCAGAGCATAAAAGAAAATAAGTTTAGGGTAACTGAACACGCTACCTTGCAGAGATTAGAGCGTAATATAACTATTGAAAATATAAAGCATGCGTTGTTAAACGGGGATATAATAGAACATAATCCTGAGAGCAAGCCTTATCCATCATGTCTGGTTTTAGGATGGCTGAAAACAGGCGACCCTCTCCATGTGAAGTGTTCAATGGGCACAATAGAGCCAAAACTAAGGATTGTTACCGTTTATGAACCATCGGATGAAGAATGGGAATCTGATTATAAAACAAGAAAAAAGATGAGGAGGTGATAAAAATGAGAAAAAAAGACCTGTGTGATTTATGTGGTGGAGAACTGGAGCATAAATCGGTAGATTTAGAACTCCATATCAAGAAAAAATTATTAATCTGTGAAGGGCTGCCGGCAGAGGTATGTAAGCAGTGCGGAGAAAAATATTTTGATGCTAAAGTATCTGCAAAAATTGATGAATTCATTAAAGAATACCAGAAAGAAAAACCCTTGCGATATATCCCTGTCCCGGTCTTCTCTGGAGACGCTGTTTTGGAATAGAAATAAAAGATAAGTAACTATAAAAAAGGAATGATTCGTTTTTTATTTCTTTGCCTTGATTTTCAGGCACGGTTTTGATAGAAAAACGGAAACTGGATAATGAGTTGTTAGGTTTCTATAACATCGGAGGAGACAATGACAATTGCGGATTGGTTAATGATTGCAGCCGTGCTACTTGGTCCAATTATTGCTGTCCAGCTTACGCGTTTTCTTGATAACAAAAAGGAAGTTAGGGAGCGTAAGCTTCATGTGTTCAAAACGCTGATGGCAACTCGCGCTTATGCAGTTTCTTGGGATCACGTTGAAGCACTTAACCGGATAGATCTTGAATTCGACAAGAATAATAAAAAGGAAAAACTTGTCATTGAAGCTTGGAAGGAGTATTTAGATTTGCTCGGCAACAAAACCATGTCCCCTGAGCAGTGGGACATAAAAAGAGTTGAACTTCTGGTTGAACTCTTGCACAAGATGGCACAAGTGCTTGATTACGATTTTGACAAGACACACATCAAAAACTCATCTTATATGCCTGGGGCGCATGGAAACATCGAAGATGAACAAAAAGCGATACGTGCAGGTTTAATACAGGTGCTTGAAGGCAAGCGTCCAATACCGATGGCTGTAGCAAATTGGCCAAAAGGAAACGAAAGCTAACAAGCCCATCAGCTTGAACGACAAAAATCATCGTTCGTTCCTCTGAATGTTTTTTATCGCTGGTTACATCCAATATTAGCCCATAAAGGAACTGCAAAAGAATCAACATACTATAGACATAGGTGTGATATAGAGGTGCGCCATGAAGACAAAGATAATTAGTTTCCTCATTGTCCTATTTGTAATTGGGTTTTGGGGATGTGTATCCACACAATCAAGGGAAGCACTAAATCTTTATAATAAAGGAGCTAACGAGTATAAAAATAAAAAATATAATGAGGCACTTGAATATTTTGAAAAGTCATTAAATATCAATAAGTCTATAGGATATGATGAGGGCATTGCTCGCACTCTTGATAATATTGGCAGGATTAATAAAGAATTTGGCAAATATGATAAATCGCTAACTTTTTTTGAAGATGCTTTGAAAATCGATAAGAAATTAAACATCCCTAAAAATATAGCCACAGACCTCAACGAAATCGGTGTGGTTTACAACTCCCTTGGTCAATATGAGAAGGCACTTTCTTACCACGAGGATTCACTGAAGATAAAGAGGCAACTCAATATCCCACAAGATATAGCCATAAGTCTCAATAACATCGGTTTGGTTTATCTTTCTGAGAAGAGATATAAAAAGGCAGAACAGAAATTTCTTGAGACAGGGAGTAACCCAGGTCTTGTAGAGGTCTATATTACTACAGGAAGGAATGATGAGGCGATTAAACTCCTTAAAGAGATGACACCAAGCTGGAATGCTGATGCCCCTTACCGCCTACAGTTCCATACTCAGCATGGTCTTACATTAAAGGGGGGTAAGGATTTTAAAGAGGCATCTTCTGAGTTCTTGAAGGCAGTCTCCATCTCTGAGGAGATGAGGCAGAAGGTTAAAGGTGAAAAGGGAGGGTTCTTAGGTGCAGGTGGTGCAGTCAGTATAATCAGGGCATACAGGGGGCTTTTTTCAACACTATCTGAAAGGGCGATTAGCCGTCAGGAGGACAACCCCCTAACCCCCTCCCCGATTAATACCTTCGGGGACAGGTTTAATAAGGGGGATTTTAGCCCTTATGGTAAAGACCTATCATCTGCTGCATTCTATTTTGCTGAATCTACAAAGGGGAGGACACTACTTGAGGCGATGGCTGAGTCATCAAAAAAGAGTCAAAGAGTTGAGCTCCCAGAGGAAATAAGGGAGAAGGAGCAATCTATCTTAAACCAGCTTTCTGCAATAGAAAACCAGTGGGATGATGCTTATAAAAGAGGAGAGGATGTTTTAAGAAGGTTAAAAGAGAGAAAAGATGGGCTTAATACTGAGCTTAATAACCTGATAACTGAGTTAAGACAAAAGTATCCCCGATATCCTGCCTTAAATTATCCGAAGCCCATACCTCCAGAAGAACTGCCGCTTAAAGATAATGAGGTCTTGCTTGAGTATGCCATTGGTGATGATGCGGGGTATCTGTTTGTTGTTCGGAAGGGCGGTGTAAAGAGGCTTATAAAGATACCTTTTTCAAGAGAAGAGATTGAGGCAAAGGTAAAGGCATTTATAGAGCCTATGAATACAAAGCAGATTGAGAGATTTTCTGTAAAAGAGGCAAAGGGGCTTTATGAGTTGTTGCTTGCAGAGGCGATGAGGGAGGTAACACCCTCCCCTCAATCCCCTCCCATCAAGGGAGGGGAAGTTGCTTCTTCTCAGGGTAAGTGTGTAACAGCAAAATGATAATGTCCTAATCCGGCAAAATAGAAATGTCCTAAATAAAGCATGTCATAATACCCAAATTTTTAATATTAAG
>JACRGN010000160.1 GCA_016234205.1 Nitrospinota bacterium
GGAGTGCCATAAAGACACTAAAAGGACATACAAGTAATGTCGTAACTGTTGCCTTTAGCCCTGATGGAAAGACTCTGGCATCAGGGAGTGTTGATAAAAACGTAATCCTATGGGATGTGGCAGCAGGGAGTGCCATAAAGACACTAAAAGGACATACAAGTAATGTCGTAACAGTTACCTTTAGCCCTGATGGAAAGACTCTGGCATCAGGGAGTGTTGATAAAAACGTAATCCTATGGGATGTGGCAGCAGGCAGAGCCTTGAAAACACTTATAGGACATAATGATATACTCTTGTCAGTTGCCTTCAGTCCTGATGGAAAATTTCTGGTATCAGGGAGTGGCGATGGCACGAGCAGATGCTGGGATATAAATAGAGGCAGGGAGATTGCACAGTTTATAAGTTTCAGAGATGCTGAGTGGATTGTGATTACGCCTGAAGGCTATTACAATTCCTCTGCAAATGGTGATAAGCTTCTGAATGTAAGGATTGGCAATAATGTGCATGGAATGGACCGGTTTCGCTCGGTATTCTATAAACCTCAGATTGTGGAGACTGCATTAAGACTTGGCGATACACAGAAAGCTATTTCAGAAGTTATTGGAGAACAAAAAGCGGACTCGTCATCGCATTTATTAAGCGGGGAATTGCCCACTATTTCTACTATTCAGAATATAGAGCCTCCGTTTATTACAATTAAATCCCCTGAAGATGGGAAAAAGATTGTCTCAACAGATGCTGAAATCTCTATTTATATTGAGGAGAGGAATAAGACAATAAAAAGCGTAAAGGTCTTTATAAATAGAAAACTTGTAACATCTTCTGATGAAGGGATTGGTGTTAAGATTGCAGGTGTTATCCCTGAAAAGGAAAAGACTCTAAATTTAAAAATCCCTGTCCATTTGGATATTGGAGAGAATTTAATTGAGGTAACAGCATTTAATGGTTTTTCAGAGGGGAGAAAATCTATACGCATTTATGTTGAATAGCTTATAAGTGTCCAATTTTACGAATATACCAAGATTTGGAGATATTTAGTAGAGCGGTATAGTTCTTGCTTGATTACAGGGGTATTTATAAAATATTCATTTTTGGGTATTTTTGCACATGCAATTTTAAAAAGAACAAAAACCTGATGAAACCACAGATAAACACAGATGGACGCAGATATTTTTTAAAATATTTTTTCTATCTGTGTTTATCCGTGTTCATCTGTGGTTGCTTTTATAATTTCCTACAATGAGAAAAATTATAATTATAGTAAATATAATAATAACCTTTTTAAGTTGTAATTGTTTTGCAGAGGTAAACTCTCAGAAAATGGAAGAACCTATAAGGGAGTTAATAATCAGGTTAAATAATGAATATATTTCTCTTGAGGAGTCATTAAGAAAATTTGAGAAGAACATTTGGGATTTCCCTACCACAATTTTAAATCTATCCATCATAAAACGTAGCAGTGATATAAATATAACTTCTATAGAAATTTATGATAATAGTAAATTGTTAGAGGGGCATATTTATACACCTATTGAAAACGAGGCGATTAATTCGGGTGGCCGCCATCAGCTTTACAATAAGGAGATAGCAGGAGGGAACCGCAATCTCGGAATAATATATTTTTGGACAGAAAAAGATAAACCTCAACAAAAAGGGGAGTTATCTATCCCTCTGAATATATCGCGAGGTAAGGATGTTTATATAGAACTGTCTCTTGAAAAGAGGAAAGATAAAGTAGAGTTGCGGGTATCTAAGTTTGAATTTGATGGATGACTAATAGCTAAAGTGTGATTTTAAGAAATATCTTATAACTATTTGATATGTCAATGTAATACATGATTTACTACCTACAGATATTTTTTCTTTTATTGTTTCCGCAGATATTACTTGTCCCTGCAAGTTTTAGGCAGGGAAATGCGGCAGAACTTCTGCCATCACTAAAGGCTTCATCTCATGCTGAAATTGAAGAGGTTCGGATTCCTTTGAGTGAATATCAGTATCAAAATGCCCTCTATCTTTATCTTACAGGTGACTATCTCTCATCATCAATATTGAGCAGTAACATTATAAATAATCCCTCTAAAATTAAGGATAAGGCAATTCTTCTCCTGAAGCAATCAGATATAAACAGATTGTCTAAAATGAGAGAGTATCCCATGTTTTCATTTCAATCCTTTCCTAAGGAAATATCTGAGAGAGTGAAATTATTGGATGTTATTTACGAAATGAGTGAATATGAGAGGTTGTTTTTGAGTAAAGAGCTGGATAATTTAGAGACTGCAAACTATTTTGAGGGAATTAGCCTTTTAAGGCTGAATAGGTTAACTGATTCAAAAAGACTTCTATTGCAGATTTCAAGAGATAATAAGCTTTATCCATATGCCAGAATTTCCATTGCCCAGATAGAGGTAATGAAACAGAATTATGAAGAGGCAGAGAATATATTAAGAGATATCCTCAATCATCCTGTCATAGAAAAAGAGAATCTCTCCGAAAGAATTCATCTCTTGCTCGGGCAGGTTTTATTTGAAATGGGGTCTTACTCCAATGCCTTGAATGAGTTTTTATCGGTATCACAAAAGAGTCAATTTTATAGGGAAGCCATTATCGGACAGGCATGGAGTCTTATAAAGCTGGGTTATTATGAAAATGCAATCCCCATCCTTAAGGTAATAAAACCTCTCCCTCCGTATAATCATGAAGATCAGGAGATTCAGATAGTCTTAGGCTACTGTTATCTTAAGACAGGCATGATTAAGGAAGCTGCTGAACATTTCCAATTTTTATCAAATGTATATTCAGAGACAGAGGGCAGATTGAAACAGATAATCAGTGATAAAACTATAAGAAGACAGTATATTTCCAATCTTATTGAGAGAAACTCAGTATCTTTGAGTGATGAGGAACGTTACTACCTTTCGGAGTTACACAGAAATCCGAATCTATCTGACATTGTAGAGGAATACAAGCTTCTGAATATATTAAGGAACGGCTTTTTAAGAAAAAAAGAAAAGGTTATTAATAAAGAGATTTATGTTGATAACATAATAAGATGGATGGAGGATATGCAGAGGAAGATAGGGGAAGATATAGAGTATGTTAAAAACAGTCTGCTTACTATAAGTGGAACGGAAGGAAAAAATAAAGAGATACTCTTGTTAAAAGGGGTTGAGATAGCCAAAAATCAAATACTAAATGACTACTGGCAGAAAACAGTAAAACACCAGATGACTGAGACTGAAAAAAAGATTGTTGAAGCTATTCTCCATGAAGCTGTAGAGGGAATGGGATGTCTTGATTCTCCTGTAACATGCCCTATTTATAGCCATGCAATAGACAGGGGAGTTAAAATGGTTAAATATGATAAATTAGAAGATTTAAAGAGGATAGTGCTGGTAATTGAGAAGTTTGGAAGGGATATAGATAAGATAAAGAAGAAAGATAAGATAGAATTTGAGAATGCTTTATCAAGGGTGATGCCAATCTTTGAGAAGAGGATAGGTAAGGGACGGGAAGACCTGAAGGAACTGGGAATGATAAAGGAGAGGCTCAATAAGGATATAATAGATACAGAAAGGGCATTGGATGAGACGATGAATAGACTGGATAACCATGTGGCAGAAAGGCTTGCAAAAATAAAGTTTGAGCTTGCAGATTTTAAGGGTGATATTATTGCAGGAATGGATAGTGCAAAAATGAGTGCTGAAAAGGTGGCAAAAGATAAAGGCAAATAATAACTGACAGGATAGAAATGTGTATAAAGTTTATTTACATATTAATTCTCATATTTCTTATCTCCTCCTGTAAAACAATGGAAGGGAGAAAGACAGAGAAATCTGCTATTAATCTTAATGAGACTTCTTCAGAAAAGAGATTTTTAAAGGAACGGATAAAAGAGTGGGAAGATTATATGAATCTTACAGGGCATAAAGACCTTTCACTTGATACAATTTTAAGGCTTACAGAAGGTTATCTTGAGGCAAAAGATATTTTGTATAAAAAAGATATGGAGGAATATGAGAAGGCACTGGCTGCTGAGAAAGGTTCGTTAAAAGAAGAGATTCGGCAGCCTGAACAGGATTATAGCTCCATTATAAGACATTTCAGGATTCTATCGGATGAGTACCGCTACAGAAAGGGTGCGGATGCAGTCCACTATGCCCTTGGTTATGCCCTCTACGAGCAGGGGGAAAGGGATGAGGCTGTAAAGGTATTTGAGGGGATTATAAAAAACTATCCCCAGAGTATCTATCTGCCAGAGGTAAATTTCAGGCTTGGTGAGTTTTATTTTGAGACGGGACAGATGGGGGAAGCAAGAGACTCATATAGGAGGGTGTTAAATTACCCTCAGTCTATATTTTATGACAAGGCAGTATATAAACTTGGCTGGGTCTATTATAAAATTGATGATTTTAAAAATGCATCGGATTTATTCATGTCACTAATAGATAGGACATGGGAAGGTAAGTTTAAGGAAGCAGGGTTAACTGATGATTCTGTCTCTTGTCTTGTAATGAGCTTAACCCATTTTAATAAGATAGATGAGGCTGTGGAATATCTGCAATCTAAGGGGGTAAGGGGATATGCAACATTAGTATTAGAAAAGATTGGCGAGGTGCTTACACAGGAGACAAGATATGAAAATGCCATATATGTTTACGATTCTCTGATAAAAAATTTCCCTGACAATCCAAATATCCCGTTTATGTATGAAAAAATGGCTGCTCTCCTTGAAGTTAATGGGGATAAAGAAACCGCTATTGCTAAAAGGGAGATACTGGCACACCAGTATAATTACACAACAGCATGGTACAAGAAAAACCATCCGGACGGTTCAGAGAAGATTGATAGTCTCATTTTCAGAACGATTGTTGATGTGTCTAAGGAATATCATTTGAAAGGGAAAAGTGAGGCTAACATAAAGTATCTGCAGAGTGCAATTGATGGTTATCGTAATTTTTTATTGCTCTTTCCTAAGTCTCAAAATTATAAGGAGATAAATCTTTTGCTTGCAGAGGCACTGTTTGATGCCGGGACATATAATGAGGCAGCTATGGAATATGAAAAAACTGCCAAACTCTATCAGGAAACTTTAAAAAGAGGGGATATAGCCTATTCCGCCTTCTTGACTCATGCAGTAATCTTTAATAAGTCTGAAGGTGACAGGAGGGCGGTTATAAACAATGCAGCTCGTATATTGGAGGCATACGAAAAAGATTTTTCTTTGAGCGGTAAGCTGGAGAAGGCACACTACACAATATCTGATATGTATGCCCGGATAAAGGCATACGATAAGGCAAGGGATATCATTATGCCCCTGACAAAGGGGAAGGATTTTGCCAATGCCTATAAGAGGATTGCTGAACTTTATCTTGAAGAGGGCAACCTTGGTCCCTCTGAAGATATATATTCAAAGTTATTCTCTACATCAAAAGACCCCGAACTGCAGGAAATTCTTGCAAAACTCCGCTACAGGCTTGGTGATGAATATCTGAAGGCTGGCAAGCTGAATGAGGCGGTTGAGAAATTTAATTCAGCATTTACAGTTTATCCTGATTCTGATATTGGAGAGGGTTCCCTGATGAAGATAGGACATATTCATATTCAGAGGAAAAATATAAACGGCATTAGAGATGTGATTGGACGAATGGCGAAGGCATATCCAAACTCATCGGGGTCTCTATCCCTGCTTGTAGAGGCAGGACAGCAGATAGAAAATGATGAGCCCTTGAAGGCTGCAATGCTTTATGAGGAGGCATCCTCTATAACATCTGATTCCAAAAATATTCAGAAACTATTATTTGCAGCAGCTATAATATATGAAAAAAATAAGGAATACAATAAGGCGGTAGAGGTATTTAAAAAATATTTATTAAAAAATGAAATACCACCTGATAGAGAGGCGGAAGCGAGATACAGGTTAGGTTATTCACAAATTAAATCGGGTAAAAAAGAAGAGGGTATGGAAACCTTTAGCAGGTTAAAAGAGCGGGGCGGGCAAACAGACAATATTTTTGTTGCAAAGGCAGAGTTTTTAATTTTAAAGGAGAGGCTGAATGTGTATTTAGATATGAAGATTACACAGCCCTTTGAAGAAACACTAAGTAAAAAGACCGAACTTTTAAATCATCTTATTAAAGACTATTCTGATATGGCAAGGTATAAAATGCCGGAGCTTCTGACCGAGATGTTTTTTTCAATGGGGATTGCCCTTGAGAATTTCAGGGATTCCATCCTTCATTCTGAAAGACCGTCAGATTTAACAAAAGAAGAACTTGAGGAGTATAGCTTCCTGCTGGAAGAAAAGGCATATCCCTATGATGAAAAGGCTGTCAGGGTATATGAAAACAGCCTGCAGATTAGCAGGGAATATAAGGTGTATAACGAATGGATGCGAAAGGGTCTGGAAAGACTCGTAAATCTTAGACCCGCACTATATAAAAGGGGATTTGCATTTAAAGAAGTAAAACCTGTTTTTATATATCCCGAACCTGTAATGATGGAGGCAGGTTATGCTGAACAGAGATACAGTGAAAATTAGCAAGAAGCAAGAGGCAAGAAGCAAGAGGCAAGAGCATAGAGGGACGAAGGACGAAGGACGAAAGACGAGGAAGGCTGCCGTTTCTTTTCGTCTCTCGTCTCTCTGGCTTCTGTCTTGGGCATGCTGCACTCTTTTTTTTATTCTATTATTTTTAACAGGGTGTGTAACTAATCAGAAGGAGGGATATTCGCTAAAAAATAGGATTCGTGCTGAATCAGAGGCATTGGTAAAAAAACAGCAGGATGATGAAAGGCAAAGGAAGGCAATAGTACTATTCAATAACGGATTTCAGCTTATAAATAATGATCCGACAGGTGCAAATGCACTTTACCGTGAGGGCATAATACTTATGCCGGAGAGATGGGAGGCTTATTATAATCTCGGCATTACTTATATGAGGCTTTACGACCACGAGAGGGCAATAAAGGAATTCTTTAATGCGTTAAAATACAATGCACCACAATCTAAGGTATATAATGCCATTGGAGTAACATACCAATCTATGGGAAGAAACGGAGATGCAATGAAGTATTTTAAAAAGGCACTCTCTTTAGAAAAGTCGCCAATTGTAATTATGAATATTGCAAACATTTATCAGGATATGGGGCAGAAAGAGGAATCAATAAAGCTCTATCATCAGATTGAGTTTGTAGATATTTCAAAATTACCCCTTCATAATAACATAGGCATTCTGAAATATAAAATGGGCGATTTTAAAGGTGCCAGGGATGAGTTTAATAAGGCGTTGGAAAAAGAAGGGGAAAATATACAGGTGCTTTATTATCAGGCACAGACTCTTCTGATGCTTGAAGAATATGAGAATGCCTTGAATGTTTATAAGAAAATAGCAGCCAAAAACTCTGCTGACCCTGAGCCTTACAGAAATATGGGGATAATATATGAGATTTATCTTGGAGATATGGCAAGTGCATATGAGAATTATACTGCGTATATAAAAAACGGAGGTGAGAAGACTAAGGATATGGAATCATGGATAGAGGTGGTAAAGGCGAAAATGGTAAAGAAGGAGGGGCAATGATTATGAAGAGGCAAGAGGCAAGAGGTCTGTTCTCTGTCCCTTCGGCTTCGCTCAGGGCAGGCTTATGTCTTCTGTCTTCTGTCTTCTGTCTGACGGTCACCCCTGCATATAGTGCCAATAAGGGGATAATGAGAGGAGATGAACCTGCAGTAGTTGAGCATATGATAAAGATAGAGGGGAGTGTTGAAAGGCCGAGGGTTATTTTTATTGTGCCGAGGTCAAAATTATGGAGAGACGATATTTTTAAAAAGAGTTTTGTTGCGGATATATTGAGACCTGTATATCCAAAACTTTCAATAAAAGAGGGGGGTCCCGATAAGGATTTAAGGAGGTAAATTATATGGAGATATTGGCAAGTTTTTTTAAGGATGGCGGGTTGTTCATGTATTTTATACTAATGGCATCTGTTATTGGAATAGCCATAGTGGTGGAGCGTGGTATTACTTTACTATTTAGATATAATGTAGATGCCCGCATTCTATGGGAGAGGGTCAGCAAATTTATAGCGGATGGAGATATAGAAAAGGCAAGGTTATTATGCAAAGATTCCAACGCACCACTTCTAAAGATATTATACGCCGGTCTTTTAGTATCTGATAGGCCGGAAAGGGAAATTCAAAGTTCCATAGATGAGGTTGCTCTGGAAATAGTACCTGCAATAGATAAGAGGGTTTCTTATCTCTCTACCCTTGCCAATATTGCAACCCTTTTAGGTCTGCTTGGCACTATTCAGGGATTGATCCAGGCCTTTGCTGCAGTTGGAGTTGCAGACCCTTCTCAAAAAGCATCACTCCTTGCTAATGGTATTTCCGTAGCCCTATACACAACCGCCTTTGGTCTTATTGTAGCCATACCATTACTTGCTATGTATACAGTTCTTCAGGCAAAGGCACATAGATTAATAGATGAAATAGATGAGTTTTCCGTAAAATTTATCAATCTCTTGAACAGGAGGAAGAGTGGCATACAGACCCAGTAAGAGAAGGCGTCATTCTATATCAGATACTGATCTCAATCTGACCCCTGTAATGAATCTCTTTATGGTTATTATACCATTTCTCCTTCTTACAGCAGTCTTTGCAAAGACTGCAATAATTGATGCATATCTGCCACAAGAGGGTGGAGATGGGGGAGTGAGCCAAACTGCTGCCCCCAAAATACTTATTGTAAAAGCAACAGAGAAGGGGATTGAACTTGGAGGAATAGGGGAAGGAATTTTTATTCCGATGCTTGAAGGAAATTTGAATTATAAACAGCTTTCTATAGAACTGGCGAGGCTTAAAAATTCGCATCCTGATAAAGAAGATGCGGTTCTTTTGTTTCCCCCGCAGATAGCTTATGACCATGTAGTTCAGATAATGGATGCAGCGAGGGAAACAACCGCTGAAAATGGTATAAAAAAGACACTCTTTCCAATAATCTCGCTCGGAGAGAACAAAACATGATTAACCACAGAGGACACAGAGGTCACAGAGAAAGACAAAAAAATAAAGACACTGAAAGACACAGATAAATTATGATTAACACAGAAATAAGAACCTTAAAAATCATAAATAATCAGTGTAAATCTGTGTCAAAAAGATTAGTTTTTTCTCTGTGTCTCCGTGCCTCTGTGGCAAATTTTTATAATTTCCTTTACATTAAAAATAGCTATGCCCTTTCAACCATCTAAAAAAAAGAAGAGAAGATCAAGGCTTACTGAGGCAACATTGACACTCACCTCGATGATGGATATGTTTACCATCATCCTGCTTTTCCTTCTGGTCAACTATTCTGCTGAAGGTATTGTAGTTACCGACCCTAAAAAGCTGAGCCTGCCAATCTCTACATCGCAGAAGATGCCGACAAGGAAACTTGATATTCAGATTACTACTGAAGATATTATAGTGGAAGGGGCAAAGATTATGGGTGTAAAAGAGGTGGCGGATAACCATGACTACATTATAAAACCGCTGCTTGATGCATTAGACGAAAACACGAAGAAGGTAAAATTTATTGAAAAAAATAATCCTTCCTTTAAGTTTACTGGGGAGGTCATGATTCAAGGTGATAAGGGAATACCCTTTATCCTTCTCGAGAAGGTTATGTATACCTGCGGACAGGCAGGTTACAGCGGTATATCTCTGACAGTTATATCTCGTGGTTAAAAAAAGAAAGGTTTTTTTTGTATCTCTTCATAAAACAGGTAAAGGGGTTAAAGAGTTTTTTCCCGAACAGTTTCTGAGTATCGGGAAAAAATCTGACTGTGAAATTAATCCCGTACCAGGATTTTCAGAAGGACATAGACTAATTGAAAAATCTAAAATAGGGTATAACCTTATAATCCCTGCAGATTTAGAGGGAACTATTGCCAGAGGGGAGATTATCCTTCCCCTTAAAGGGATTATCGGGTTTGGTTTTTTAAAGAAAAAGGGCAATTCCTACATCTTTCCATTAACCACAGAAGAATGTATTTTTAAGTCGGCAGGCCACACTTTTACCTTTGGCTATAAAGAAATAGTCCCTTCCGGGAAGAAGTCTGCAAAAATTGATAAATTATTAAAGAGGCCATGGATAACAAGAGAGGATTATTCTTTTCTGGTAATCTTTTTACTATCCACTATTATCCATTTCTCAACAGTTGGTTATTTAAACTCTTTAGAAATAAAAAAAGAGAAACCGATAGACGCTATTAAGAAGATACCCCAGAGGTTTGCAAAGCTCATACTTCAACCGCCTCAAAAGAAGGTTTTAAAGACTGCTATAGACAAACTGAAGGCAGAAAAAAAGGAAGAAAAGGTTGAGAATAAAAAAGAAGATGAGAACAAAAAGGAAGAAATAAAACCGGCGGACGAAGTCAAAGAGGTTGATACTGTAAAAAAAGGTAAAGAAGAGACACAGGATATAGAGAATCATAAGAAAGAAGTTGCCATGCTTAACCCTCCGGAGAATCTTACATCATCAATAAATAGAGAGGCGGTAAGGGAAAAAGTGAAAACTAAGGGGCTTCTGGGCGTCATAATGGCAAAGGCGCTGCCGGATGAAGTCTCAAGCGATATTGTCTTTAGGGATATTGACAAGATAGTAAAGGGTATTGAGAAAGGGAGTGGTGATAAAGAGGGAGAGGGTTTACTTGATATAAGGGGTTCAGGAAAGGCTGATGATTTGTCAAAGAAGATTAATGAGACCACACAAAAAATAAAACAAAGGGATACCAGTGAAATAATAGCTGAAAAAAGAGAAATCATAAAAGAAGAATTGAATAAAAATAAGGAGGGTCTTTCTTCTGCCGATAGGAAGAGGAACGAGGCAGAGGTATATAGGACAGTCAGCACATATATAGGGGGACTTAAGTATTTATACAACAATACACTCAGAAAAAATCCATCCCTGAAAGGAAAAATAACTGTAAAGATAGTTATTTCTCAAGATGGCAAGGTTGTTAAATCGGAGGTTGTATCATCTACGCTTGGCTCTCCTGAATTAGAAGAGGCAATTATTAACAGAATATATAGGTGGAGGTTTTCCGAGTTAGACGATGTAGAAGATTTTACAATAGATTATACATTTGATTTTGCCCCTGTTGGCTGAATAAATTTAAAAAGATAGGTATAGTTCTTGCTATTAAAGTGACATCATGTTATAAGATATTTATTTTTTGGGAAATTTCGCATAGATAGATAGAGAGAGTGATTTGTATGAAATATTTTTTCATTTTATTAAAATTTATATCTTTTCTGTTATTTTGTCTTATACTGCCATCTCTTGCTGCTGAAGAGGGTAAGCCCTCATCATTAAAGAGTTATATAGACCAATTTTATAACTTTAAGGTTGAAGATAAAGAGGCTATACGACCTCCACCCCGTAAGTTGGCAATACCACTAACTCTTTTGCCAAGGGATAGATATGGACTAATTGATTGGGCAGGGAGTGTCAGAGGCGGTATAATTTCTCCAATTTCATCAATTGATGGGGTTGAGGATGATGACCCGATTGACCTTCTTGTGCTTATAAAATCAAAGAAAACCTTTATGACCGATGTCTTATTTCCCCATAGCATTCATACCTATTGGCTTAGATGTAAGAATTGTCATCCTGATATCTTTATACAGAAGGCAGGCGGGAATTCAGAGATGACCATGTGGGATATATTAAAAGGCAAATATTGTGGAAGGTGTCACGGTAAAGTAGCCTTTCCTCTAACGGAATGTTACAGATGTCATATGGAGCGGTCACCACGAGATAAGGTGGAAGAGATAAAGAATGAATAAAAAGACAGAAGCTTGTCCTGAGCGAAGCCGAAGGGACAGAAGTCAGAAGCCTGCCCTGAGCGAAGCCGAAGGGACAGAAGACAGTAAGCAGTATGCAGTAAAGAGTAAGCAGAAAAAAAACAAATTGCTTACTGCTTACTGCCTATTGCCTACTGCCTACTTCTTAGTTCTTGCCTCTTGCCTCTTGCCTCTCGTCTTTATCTCCTGTGCAGGAATTGTAAAACCAGAGAAAATTGGATGGAGGGAGGGGACACTGGTTGTTTACCTCTATCTTCCAAATTCTAACCAACAGGACATAAATTTTACAATCGAAGGGCTTGAAATAAAACAAAGGGATGGAGAATGGATTAAATTATCAGAAAAACCATTAACAATAAGGTCTCCTGACATAGCAAAGGGTCAGGTTCTGCTAACCGAATCGGCTATAAGGGAAGGGGAATATGATAGGGTGATGATGCGTGTCTCTGATGCCAATGTGGGTAGAAATGAGAAATATCATACGCTGGCACTTCCACAACCGAGAGGGGAAATTGAGATAGAAGGAACTGTTGTAAATATCAGGCATGGGGAGAGTATAGCCCTGTTTTTAATATGGAACCCTGATAAATCTATATCAAATAACTATCTCTTCAATCCATCAATAAAAATGGAGCTTCAGAAGGTCTCCCCACAGACATTACTTTTATATGTAACAAACAGCGGTTCGGATTATGTTTCAGTTATTGACAGATTTGAGAATAGAGTGGTAGGAGTTATCGGTGTAGAGAAGAATCCTACCGGATTAGTCTTAAGCCAGGAACAGGAAAGGCTATATGTACTAAACTCACGGTCAAATAGTATATCAATCATTGATACATCACAGGATTATGTTCGGGATAGAATACAGCTTGCCTCAGGGATAGAACCGATTGAAATGACAATGATTCCCTACAGTGATAAGAGAAACCACGGAAAACTCTATATTACAAACATGGGGTCTAATGATGTTACAGTGGTGGATACATTTATGAAATCGCAGATAAAGAGCATAAATGTTGGAAATGCTCCGTTTGGAATATCTGCCAATCCATCAAGACAGGAGGTATATGTGGCAAATAGCGGGTCAAACTCTGTTTCGGTTATTGATTCAATGACAGATACAGTAAAGGCTACCATAAATGTTGATAGAAAGCCTGTAGATATCGTAGTTGTAAGAGATAACATTTATACCCTTAATGCCGAATCAGATAGTATCACAGTTATAGACACAGTCACAAAAACGATTAAGGCAAGAATACAGGCTGGTATTAATCCGCGAAAGGGGATTTATTCTGAACAATACAACAGGATTTATCTTTCAAATTATGGTGTTGGACAGGTTTCTTTTTTAATTCCATCATCCGTAGTTATTACGAGAAGCATAAATGCCGGAAATAAGCCGATAGGACTGACAATTGATGAAGGTAGAAAAAGCCTTTATATTACCGATTACAGTTCCGATAAGGTGATACTTATCAATCCTGTCTCCGAAGTTGCAGAAAAGGTAATTATAGTTGGAAAAAGACCTTACGGAATTGTTTCAGTGAAATAAATATTTAGCCACTGACTTACACGGACTAAAAATTAAGTTGCAAGACGCAAGATTCAAGATGCAGGTTTTTACTTGTAACTTGAAACTTGTAACTTGAAACTTGTAACAGTCAGTGAAAGTCTGCGGCTAAATAGATTTTTATTCAGGGGGAAAGTCAGGATAGATTGAGTGAGAATAATAAAAAGAGCTGGCACTATAACAGGAATAACGTTTTTGTATCTCTTGATTGGTTTTTTTAGTAAAAGTTTTGCGGATAATCTATCTTTGAATGGAGATATAGTTTATTCAATGAGCGAGAATAAATTTACAGGAAAGATGACGAAGAAGTCAAGTTTATCTCAGGTTTATTCACTTGCTTTTGATAAAGGGTTAACGAGGACAATTAGATTTTCCGGGAATGTCAGGGCATCCCAGAATAAGATAGATTCAACTGAAAGCAGTTCAATTGACCCTTCTTTTTTTCTGGATATGAATAATGAATATTTTAATTCTGCTCTGGGATATCAGATTAATGACCGTTTTCTTACAACCGGGAACAGGATAAACACCACCTCAAAAAATGCCACTTTTTCAACAGCCCCTGCCGGTTTTCCTTCTCTGAGACTTAATTATAATGAATTGCAATCAAAAGATAGATTTTCTCTAATTGATACAAGGCAGTCATATATAAATGCCAGCACAGATTATACAATCAAACACATCAAGTTGTTGTATAATTATGCCAGCTCAACATTGGAAGATACTATCTCACAGATAAAACAGGAGAACCCGACACATCTGGGGGCAGTCAGTTATAATAACTCCTTTTTTGATAACAGGCTAAATATTAACACGAATCTTGGTGTAACAAAATCAACCTCTAAAAATATAAGCCTGTCTGGTACACCTCAGACCTTTCCTGAAAAGAAGGATGCAGCCAATGGGCTTTATGCAGTAGACACGTTACCGGGTGATGGACAATTGACTGATTACCCTTCTTTGATTGATGATAACAAATCTTCGGATACCGGTATTGATTTGAATGGCTCTTACAGGAATATAGGTTTGAAATTGAAAAATACAGATACAATAAATACTATCTATCTATATGTGGATACATCGGATGCAAATATAGCAAATATGAATTTCGGATGGAATATTTATTATAGCAATGAAACCTCAGGTCTCAGCTGGAGCTTTGCAACAGTATCAAGCAGTTCCTACGATGAGGTTAATAAGCGGTTTAAGCTTGTTCTTTCGGTGCCTGTAAAAGCGATATTTTTTAAGGCGGTGAATACAACTTACAACTCTTCAGCCCAGAAGATAAGTGTTACAGAGATAGAGGCGATAGGGTCAATCTCTAAAGAGACCAACGTTGCAGTTGAAACGATCAATGACAGACAATACGGCGGGATGAACCTGAGCCTGAGACCAACGGAGAAGACGGGTATTTCATACAATATAAATTATGACCAATCAAAACAGTCCCCTGCTGACCGTAAAGATACGAATATCAATCAGGGAGTAGTATTATCCTACGCAATGTCTAAATATGCCTCTTTTTTCCTAAACTATCAAAGTCAAAAAACTGAAACAACATTAAGTAAAAATATCGGCTCAAATAATTATACATTTTCAATAAGCACAAACCCAATGGAAACTATAAATGGCTCAGCTGCCCTCAGCCATTTTGAATCCCTTTTCGGGGATAATAAAACTTCAGAAACAAATTCTGGAAATATAAATATGTTCCTTAATCTGTATTCTGGTATTGATCTTGGAACAGGTTTTACATTAAGCAACACCGATGATATTAGCAGGGGAACAAAAACTACAACCAATTCAGTTAATGGAAATTTAACCTTAATACCGAGGAATAGCATAAACATCCTTATTGATGGGACATTTTCATCTTCAACATCTAATACCGGGAGAGAAACGAGCAGCTCTAAATCTGAAACTTTAAGGTCAACGATAAGTATAACTCCATCACGGTTTGTAAATTTAGTTGCCAATATTCAGCATCTCCCTGAGGCGAAGCAGAATTACTCTATAAATACACGGTTGCCTGGCAGCCTGCAAGTAAATATCAATTATAATGTTTCAGAAACAGGGGCAGAGACATTGGGAGGCAGTATTTACTGGAATATCAGCAGGTATCTGTATATTTCTTCAAACTATAGCACAACTCAGATTCACAACAGTACAGGGGACAGTAGTAATTTATACAGTGTGGCTCTATCCATACGCAGATGATAAACAAAAACCTAATTTCACCACAGTTTAAACGGCTGGAACGGTTTGAACTGTTGAACGGTTTAACATGTTGACAAGGGGGGGTGATGGAGATAAAATTACTAAAAATGCGAGATAAAAACTTAATTAACTACAGAGGAAAAAACCGGATTAAACCGTTTAAACTGTTTAAACCGTTTAAACCGCTTTTAAAATCTATGTGTCCTCTGTGGCTAATAATTCCTTTTATATTAATTCAGAATGGATGCGGCACGGCTCCTAAACAATATATCAGAGCTAATGTAAACTTTCAGTATATTAAAAAGGTTGCAGTGCTCCCGCTAAATAATCTGACGGATGACAAATATGCCGGCGAGAAACTTAAGAGCATTATTGTAATGGA
>JACRGN010000158.1 GCA_016234205.1 Nitrospinota bacterium
GGACAAACTGATGAGGCAATAAAGGAGCTTAAACTGGCATTAACGCTAAAACCAGACTTAGCCGAAGCACATTATAATCTTGGAACTGTTTATGAGAAACAGGGACAAACTGATGAGGCAATAAAGGAGCTTAAACTGGCGCTAACTTTTAAATCTGACTATGCAGAAGAGGCATATAATAACCTCGGAATTTCTTATTATAAATTAGGTCGGATTGAAGAAGCAATAAATGAGTACTTGAAAGCAATAGGGCAAAAAAAAGATTTTGCACTGGCATATAGAAATCTTGGGCTTGCATATGCAGAGCAGGGTCGTTTAGATGAAGCTATGGATATGTATTTAACATCAATTAAGTATAATCATAGTGATGCTATCGCTCATTATAATCTTTCGGCGATTTATAATAGGAAGGGATTAAATGACAGGGCGATAGAGGAATTAGAGATAGTATTAAGATTAAAGCCGGATTATCTTCCAGCAAGACAGGCACTTGAATCACTGCTAAAAAAATAATACGGGGCAGAAGTCAAAGACTCAAAGAGGCAGAGAAAAACTTTTAATTCCCACATTCATTGGTATTTTGCTATAGCCATCTACCGTTCATTCTTCCATTAATCACTCTAATGAACTCTCTTTGTCCTTTACTGTTACAGAAATGCCCCGCATTTTATTTGCTCTGCCAACTCACGCCTTTGAACTAATATTTTTAACCCAAAAAATGCGTGAATTCATAAATTCACGGCAGCCGCAGGCTTTAGCCTGCGATTAGTTTCACCTAAAAAGTGATAAATATTCGTTTAGAAAACGCAGCCATAAAGAGCCTGCCCCGAACTTGTTTCGGGGTTGTGCCTACCTTCACGCATTTTTTGGGTTAAATCCTATCTACAACTTTAGTATTAAGCACCACTGAACTAAAGTTGTAGAAATCCTTCAAACTTTTTCCTTTCAAAATTCAAACCTTTGGGTGATTGAAATGGAAAAAGAAGAAATATATTATCCTTAAATAAATTAATAGGTAGTTAAACTTATAACTGCCTTTAGCTTGTTGCAGTGAAGTTAACATTATTTTTAAAAGGGAGGTAAAAAAATGAAAAGAATATTTTTTATAGCAATTGCATTAATGCTGGTATTCGGGCTAACGGCTTCTGCCAATGCCGTATCTTATAATTTCACATCTCTCGACTATCCCGGAAGCGTATACACAGAAGCATATGGTATTTCAGGAGTAGATATCGTGGGATTTTATCGAGATGCTGACGGGATTTCTCACGGCTTTTTCTATGATGGAATCACATGGACAGCCATTAACTATCCTGGAGCTACAGGCACATATGCCACTGGCATTTCAGGGGGAAATATTGTGGGATGGTACTACCATAACCCAACTTACAAGTAACTCTTACTATCTTAATGGGAATCCCCAGATAAATGCAAATGGTTATGTAGTATGGTGGGGAGGTAGCCCAAAGAGCGAGATATTTCTTTATAATGGCGCTACTATAACACAGATTTCAAATAACTTGTATAAAAATGAATATCCTCAGATAAGTGCAAATGGGCATGTAGTATGGCGGGGATATGATGGCACAGATTGGGAAATATTTCTATATGATGGCACTACCACAACGCAACTTACAAACAATTCTTATGACGAATGGAATTACCAGATAAATGCAAATGGGTATGTGGTGTGGGAGGGATTTAATGGCACAAGTTGGGAAATATTTCGCTACGATGGCGCTACCACAACCCAGCTTTCAAACAATTCTTACAGTGCTTCATCTCCTCAGATAAATGCAAATGGGTATGTAGTATGGAAGGATGGAAATTGGAGAATATTTCTCTACGATGGCACTACTATAACACAGCTTACAAATAATTCTTACGGTGTCTCATCTCCCCAGATAAACGCAAATGGATATGTGGTCTGGAGTGGATCTGATAGCACAGATGGGGAAATATTTCTATATGATGGCACTCCTATTATAAAACAGCTTACAAATAATTCTTATGAGGATTGGGGTCCTCAAATAAATACGATGGGATATGTAGTATGGCAGGAATACGACGGTAGAGATTGGGAAATATTTCTTGCAAAAGAAATAAGCACTGGTGCAACCCTAACAGTCTGCCCCTCAGGCTGCGACTATAGCACAATTCAAGCTGCTATTAATGCAGCAGTAAATGGCTCTACCATATTGGTATCTGCAGGCACCTACAATGAAAATATTAATTTCAATGGTAAGGCAATAACAGTTAAAGGAGCAAAGGGTGCAGGGCAGACAATAATTAATGGAGGTGGACTTGGAACTGTTGTAACCTTTGTCTCTGGTGAAGGTAATAACTCTGTCCTTGACGGATTTACAATTACAGGTGGGAGTGCATGGTGTGGTGGTATAAATATTTAACAGAAAGGTAAAGAAATTTTAGCCGCAGATTACGCAGATTAGTGCAGATTAAAATAAAATAAAAAATCTTTAGAACAGGAAGAAATTCAGACAGGGATATACAGGAATGGACAGGATAGAATAAATAAAATCAATTTTCAAAACTACCCATGTGGGGAGTTGACAAAAGCAAATGTAAGCGTTAATTTTGGCGGCATGAAGATAATTTTGATGCAAATAATAACATGATGGAAGTGAAAATATTATGTCTAAAAAAAATAAAAAGCTAAAAACAGAGGCAATTAGAGAGTCGGAGAGTCAGAGAGCCAAAGAGTCAGGGATTGAAGACAAAAAGCAACCCCCCAAATTCCACCATATCATCTCCATATCCCTTATTCTCATTATTTCTATAGCTATTTATTCAAATACACTCTTTAATGGCTTTGTTTATGATGATGAATTTACCGTTGTTAATAATACACTGATTAAAAACTTCAGTAACATCTCAAAGCTGTTTACAAAGGAATATTTTACGACTTCTGCTGAGATGAGTTATCGTCCTGTTGTAACATTTACATATTTTCTTGACTACGCCATTTATGGAATAAAGCCATGGGGATACCATCTGACAAATCTCATACTCCATGCAATCAATGGGGTAATACTTTATATATTTCTTACATTATTTATCACTCGTCCCTCATCCCTCGTCCCTCGTTTAAGTCCACCCTTACTTATCTCCCTTCTCTTTATAACCCATCCTGTCTTAACAGAGGCAGTAAATGCCATATCCTTTAGAGAGGATTTACTATGTTTTCTCTTTTTTATGTCAGCATTGATACTATATATCGTTCATCGCTCATTGCTCATTGCTCATTGCTCAAAGTTTAAAGCCTTTTGCTTTCAGCTTCTATCTTTAAGCTTCTATCTCCTTGCCCTTCTCTCAAAAGAGATGGCAATTACATTTCCATTAATCATTTTTCTTTATGAATGGATTTATGGAGGGAAAGAACAAAGCCCCCTCACCTCGTCTCTCCTCTCCGGGGAGAGGGATAGGGTGAGGGGAAAGGAATTAGGTTCTATTCTCCTTAATCTTTATAATATCGGTTATATCCTGATAACCCTTTTTTATCTCTATCTCCGCTTCTTTCTATTCCATAATCCAGTTGAAGAAAATATTGAGGCATGGTCATTATATGAAAGAATTATAACCCTTCCCTATCTATTATTAAAATACCTTCTTCTATTAATAACCCCTGTTTCTTTGTGTGCCAATTATGTGATTACCCCTGTCCAATCCCTTATCTCCCTTAAGTTTATTATCCCCATCATTGTAATTATAATTATCCTTTTAATGGTTGCATCCTTGTTTTTCAATCTTCAATCTTCAATCTTCAATCGGCAATCTGTATTTGGAATCCTATTCCTTCTCATAACCCTGCTCCCTGTTTACAACCTAATACCCATAGCCAATCCCTTTGCAGAGAGGTATCTTTATCTGCCATCTGTGGGATTTGTGATTATTGTTGGTGTTGGTATTCATAAAATATTTACAATAAAAACCTCCTCTCCAATCAGGGGAGAGGGTGGGGGTGAGGGGTGGCTTTTAAAGAGGCGAAATTTATATATCCTTACTGTATCTGCCCTTATATTGAGTATATATTCTTTCGCTGTAATACAGAGAAACAGGATATGGTTTGATGGTTATTCATTATGGTCTGATACTGTAATAAAGATGCCTGA
>JACRGN010000161.1 GCA_016234205.1 Nitrospinota bacterium
ACTCGTTCTGTTACCTGAGAATCAGAGCCTCCTGAACCCCTTTTGGGAACAAGGCTGTCTATCTCATCAAAAAACAGGATTGTGGGTGATGCCTGCTTTGCCTTTTTAAAGACCTCACGGATTCCACGCTCACTTTCGCCAACATACTTCGATATCAAACTCGGTCCTTTGACTGAGATGAAATTAACCCCGCTCTCATTAGCCACTGCCTTAGCTAATAAAGTCTTTCCTGTGCCAGGAGCGCCATATAGAAGAATTCCTTTAGGAGGATTAGTATTTGCCTTTTTAAAAACATCTGAATATTTAAGCGGCCACTCAATTGCTTCTTTTAATTCTTCTTTTATATTATCTAAACCGCCTACATCATCCCATTTAACATCTGGCACCTCAACAAAAAACTCCCGTATAGCAGAGGGTTCCACTTCTTTCATAGCCTCTAAGAAATTATCCATAGTTACTTGAAGCTCCATGAGTGTTTCATAAGGAATATCTGCCAGCTCAAAATCGATCTCAGGTAGAATTTTCCTTAAAGCTGACATCGCTGCTTCTCTGGCTAAGGCCTCTAAGTCTGCTCCAACAAATCCATGGGTAATATCGGCTAACTTTTCAAGACTTACATCTTCTGATAGGGGCATCCCCCTTGTATGGATATGGAGTATCTCGAGTCTGCTATTTCTGTCGGGTATGGGTATAGATATTTCTCTGTCAAAACGGCCCGGCCGCCTCAATGCCGGGTCTATAACATTAGGGATATTGGTTGCAGCTATTACTATAATCTCGCCCCTTGATTCTAATCCATCCATTAGGGCTAAGAGCTGAGCCACAACCCTCCGCTCAACCTGCTTCTCCCCGCCCATCTCCTCTCTTTTCGGCGCAATCGCATCTATTTCATCTATAAAGATTATTGCCGGGGCATGGGATTTTGCATCTTCAAATACACCCCTTAATCGCGCCTCGGATTCACCATAAAATTTCCCCATTATCTCAGGACCACTTATATGTGTGAAATAGGCATCTGTCTCATTAGCAACAGCCCGGGCAATGAGGGTCTTACCTGTTCCTGGAGGTCCATATAAAAATACCCCTTTTGGCGCCCCTATCCCCAATCTTTCAAAGACCTGAGGATACTTAAGAGGTAGTTCAATCATCTCTCTGATCCTCTGAATCTGAGTGTGAAGTCCGCCTATATCCTCATAGGCTATACGTGTCTCTTTTATATCTTTTGTTCCCCTGTCTTTTATCTTGATAAGGGTAGTGGGCTCAATCAGTACAATTCCATCCGGGGTTGTATCTATTACCTTGAAATCACAGGCTCTCGCCCCGAAAAGGGTGGCTCTAATCCTATCGCCGGCAATCAGCGGAAGTCCTCCAATAAGAGAACTGATATACTTAATATCTTTATCTTTATTCGTAAGACCAGAGACGCTTAACGGCGCTAATGTAATCTTATTTGCAGGCTTAGCCTTTACCTTTTGGATTCTTATTTTTTCGTCTATCCCAACCTGTGCGTTTTCCCTCGTTATGCCATCTATCTGGATAATATTCTTGCCCCTGTCTTCGGCATAGCAAGGCATTATCTTGGCCGGAGTTATTTTCTTTCCGATTATCTCAATAATCTCACCCACCTCAGCCTCGACCTTTTTCATATCTTCAGGATCTATTCGCGCTATTGCCCTACCTACATCTTTAGGCAGCGCCTCTTTTACTTTTAATGTTATGAAACCTTCTTTCTTATCCATTTAGAAATATTCCCTCCTTTAATCTGAACAGATCTCCACCCCAAGGCTTTTCAGCGCATCTATTCCCTTTACTTCGTGAGACCGGAGGGGAATAATTGCTATTTTAAAATCACCAAACTTGTTCATTATTTCTCTGATATATTTATCTTGATTTTCCCTTCTTGCCTGACAAAAGGGGCAGTGGACCTGTTCCGGAATAACATTATTAATTATCATCTGCTTTACCTTTATTCTGTATTGATTCAAACTTTTTACCATTCTTTCTGTTTCTTTGATTGCCATATCCTCAGGGATTGTAACAACTATAAATTCACATCTATTTTCATCTTTCAGCAGCCCTTCTATTTTTTTGACTGTCTTCTTCATGCTCATAAGAAAATCGTCAGCGCTGTCAGCCCTGTATTCACCGGCAAAGCTCGTAACCATATATCTGTATTTCCATCTCATCTTTGCCAGAACCTTTATCCAGTCGTCTAAGAGTTCAGGCAATGTTAACAGCCTCAGGGCATGGCCTGTTGGCGCGGTATCTACTACATATTTGTCAAATTCCCCTTTTTCAATTAAATCCACAATCGTCTTAAATCCCATTACCTCGTCTATACCGGGTATAGGTAACGCAAGCAAGGAATCTATATCCTCCTTATCTAAATAAGTGCTTGTATCAAAGAGTCTTTTCATCTCATCCTGATATTCTATTTTGAAATTTGATAAAGCCTTTTCTGCGCTTATCTCCATAGCGCTTAATCCATCTACACCTTTTATCTGTTTTATCTCGCTTCCTATCTCTCTGTCCAGGCTGTCCGATATAGAGTGTGCCGGGTCGGTGGAGATAAGCAGCGTCTTTATGCCTTTGTCCGCCAAGTACAGTGCAGCACATGAGGCACAGGTAGTCTTTCCAACCCCTCCCTTACCCCCGAACAAAATCAGCCTTAACGATGGCTCTAAGAGTCCGGTTAATGCCATTCACTTTTTAACCCTTATTTCCAGGATGCCGTTCTTGTACGTATAAGAGAGCGTATCTTTCCTGACCTGCACCGGCAGGAGGACCTCTTTTCGATATTTCCTGTTTTTCCCCACTGCTACAATTTCTAATATGTCCCCTTTTAAATCCAAAATTATACCCTCACCATTAATCCCGGGGACCTCAGATATAATCAAAATCTCATCCTCTTCATCAAAGACATCTGTTAAGGGTTCTCTTTCTTCTTCTACTACAGGTCCTTCAGGCGTTTTTTTGATATTGCCGAATGTCTCCACAACGGGCTTTCCACCAACTGCTGTTTTGATCGAAAAACCATATACCCCTTTCATGCCTTCTTTTAGACGGCTGAGGTCAATCTCGCCTTCCTTCTTTATCTCTCCACCTGCCTCTTTTAACTTAGCGGCAAGGTCAACTAAATTCTCAATACCTTTAAATAAGCCTCCCAGACTCAATTTACCTATGCCAAAATCAATATCTAAACCTTCATGTTCCTTTTCTTTTTTTTCTTTTTTCTTTACCATGATATACCCCCTTTGCTTATATCCATACAAAAACTAATAAGGATTTCTTAACTTCAGACATTATTCATACTCCCTTTGGGCAATGCTTATTTCAGCAGCCGTTTTGCCTTTTGGAGTGAGCTTTATATTTGAACCTTTTAGGAAAAAGGGTGTCCCTTGCTTGACGCCTGTTGTGATTTCTGACTTAACTCTCAAAATGGCAACCTCATCCGCTTGCTTATAAATATAACTAACTGCTCTAATAAAACCTACAAGCATGAAAAATAGAATAACTAAAGCCTGCCAAAATCTAAGTTTTATCATCTCAACAAACCTTTTATTCCTGCCTTTTGCAGAAACCCTTTTTAAAATCTCATTCTCGCCATCTATCAATAGGCTATTGACATCGTCTTCAGGGGTTTTGTAGAAATATCCCTGTAAGTTTTACCCTTCTGTTCTTTGTCTGCTTCCTGTTGTAATTTTTCAATTCGCCCGTTAATGCTACTCAATTGTCTATTCGCTGAATCCCTCCTTTTATCAAGAGCGCTGATTTCTTTCTCCAATCTGTCCTTTTCTCTTATAAGCATATATAATTCTAAATAGCTTGACCTTTGGACCTTCGGGATAGACCGTACACCGATAGAATGTATACTTTTTATATCCCTGCTGTTTAACATTTGCACCATTCCTTTCATTTAACAACCCTCCTTCTTATTCAA
>JACRGN010000162.1 GCA_016234205.1 Nitrospinota bacterium
AAATCTTACATATAGCGATACAATTAAAAAAGAAAAAATATTAAAGTCTATTCCAAAAGAATTATGGAATGACTGGCGATGGCAATTAAAAAACAGAATCACCACGCTTCAGCAATTGGAAGAGGTCATAGAGGTAACTCCACAAGAAAGAGAAGGTGTCCTTGCTTCAGGCGGAAGGCTTGCAATGGCAATAACCCCATATTTCGCCTCACTTATAGACCCTTACAATCCTGATTGTCCCATTCGCCGTCAGGCAGTCCCACGAATAGAAGAGTCTTATAAGCTGCCACATGACATGGTTGACCCATGCGAAGAGGATAATCACTCTCCTGTACCAGGGCTTGTCCACAGATACCCCGACAGGGCACTGCTCATAGTTACAGACCAGTGTGCAATGTATTGCAGGTATTGCACAAGGAGGAGGATGGTCGGGGCTGAAGAGAATGTCATATCAAGGGGCAGGCTTGAAGATGTATATTCCTACTTAAGAAAAAATAAAAAGATAAGGGATGTATTGATATCAGGCGGAGACCCTTTACTATTAAAGGAAGAGATACTTGAAGATATACTTTCAAATTTGAGGAAAATACCAAATATTGAAATAATAAGGCTCGGAACCCGCGTCCCTGTAACCCTACCGCAGAGAATAAATACTTCATTTGTAGATATGTTGAAAAAATATCACCCAATCTGGATGAGCATTCATTTCTCCCATCCAAAGGAGATTACAAAAGATGTAAAAAGGGCATGCGGAATCCTTGCAGATGGCGGAATACCGCTTGGAAGCCAGACAGTCCTCCTTCAGGGTATAAATGACAAGCCTCATATTATGAAAAAACTTATGCATGAACTGCTCAAGATCAGGGTGAGGCCATATTATATATATCAATGCGACCCTGCTGTAGGAACAGGGCATTTTCGTACACCTGTCACAGCCGGTATTAATATAATGGAGAAATTGAGGGGGCATACCACAGGTTATGCAGTTCCTACATTTGTTATTGATGCACCTGGCGGCGGAGGCAAGATACCGGTATCACCTGTGTATCTTATATCCCAGGCTGACGGCAGGGTAACTCTAAGAAACTACGAAGGGAAGATATTTGAGTATTATGAATCAGCAAAACAGTTTAAGCAATTTGACAGGGTTAAACAATTTAAGCTCTTTGATTCATAGAACAAAAACTTAATGAAACCACAGATTACACAGATTAACACAGATTTTAAAGCTTTTATTTATTAGGAAACCATGAAGACAGGGAGGGGAAAAGCAATTAAAAAAATATTCATGGTTTCATGGCTTCCTTATTAATTTTTTAAATCTGTGAAATCTGTGGTTAAATTTCTTGCTTTTTATTCTAAAGAGGAGTTATGCGGGTAGGACTTACTTATAATTTAAAGAAGGGTATTAAAGACGGGCTCCAAAATGACTGGAATGCAGAGTGGGATACAGAAGAGACAATTGATGCGGTCAGGTCTGCCCTTTCTACACAACACGATGTTGTGCCCCTTGAGGCAGATGAAAATATAGTAGAGAACTTAAAAGGCTCAAAACCTGATATTGTTTTTAACATTGCTGAAGGGAGAGATGGTCCAAATAGGGAATCCCATGTCCCTGCAATGCTGGAAATGCTTGGAATTCCATATACAGGCTCCGACCCCCTGACCCTCTCTTTATGTCTTGACAAAGGGAGAGCCAAAGAGATATTATCTTTTTACAAAGTTTCAACCCCCCGCTTTCAGGTAGTATCATCTATCTCAGAGCGGATAAAATTAAAAAAATTTCCTCTTATTGTAAAACCCCTTCATGAGGGTTCAAGTAAGGGGGTAAAAAATGATGCCCTGGTATTTTCGCCTTCTGAATTAAAAAAGAAGGTTGAGGAGATAATAGCTCAGTATCGTCAGTCTGCTCTTATTGAGGAATATCTAAACGGGAGAGAGTTTACAGTGGCATTGATGGGGAATAATGGGGACACAAAGGTGCTGCCGATTGTTGAGATAAAGTTTGATAATCTTCCGAAGGATATTAACCCCATATATTCTTATGAGGCTAAGTGGATATGGGATAATTCAAAAAATCCCCTTGATATATTTCAGTGCCCGGCAGACATTGATGATGAATTAAGAGATAATATTGAGGAGACAGCATTAAAGGCTTATAAATCCCTTAGATGCAGGGATTTGTGCAGGATTGATATAAGACTTGATTCAGATAATGAACCAAATATACTTGAGCTTAATCCCCTGCCAGGAGTCCTGCCAAATCCTGAAGATAACTCCTGTTTCCCAAAGGCAGCAAGGACAGCAGGTATGAGCTACAATGAGATGATATTGAGTATATTAAATATAGCAAGAAAGAGATATAAATTATAAGTTTCAAGATGCAAGATGCAAGATACAGGATTTTAAACTTTACTTGAAACTTGTAGCTTGTAACTTGACACTTTTTAATGGGAGGGCAAATGAATAAAAGTGATTTAATTGTAGCAATGGCTGAGGCAGGTGATATCACGAAGGCAGCGGCAGAGAGGATATTGGATTGTTTCTTATCAAAGGTTACCGAATCTCTTTTAAAAGGGGATAATGTAACACTGTCTGGTTTTGGGACATTTTCAGTAACAAGCAGGGCAGGGAGAAAGGGAAGGAATCCATTAACAGGTGAATCAATAGATATACCTGCAAAGAGGGTTCCCAAGTTTAAACCGGGCAGAGAATTAAAAAATACTATTTCATCAAGCGGGGCAGCCGCCTCAGGCTCTATTACATCAGGTACAATTACGGGCGGGGCTGCATCTGGAACAATAACCAAATAATTTAAAAAACGAAATGCCGATGGAAGAAATATCCGTTACAAAGAGGAAAGGGTTTTTTCCGAAGATTTTAAAGAATGTTTATATCTCACCCAATGACAAAAATAAAGATGTTAAATATCGCTCTTTCCTTATAGATTTATCTGAAAGCGGTTTAAGCATAAGGATAGAGAAGCCAACAGTAGAAAAGATTGTCCTTGACGGATACCTTCACTTTTCCATAGGGCATATGGTTTTTATGAGGTCATTTTTGGGGGAATATAATGGGCCTCCATTTGAGGCGGAGGCTGAGATTCGCTGGACAAGAAAGGAAAAGGATGGAAGTTATTCTATTGGGGCGCAATTTTTAAATATAAAAAAAACGGCGGAAAAATTTCTGCTCGCTTTTTTGGAAGTATAATAAATTATTTATTTAAGAGAAAGGAGGTGTAGAAGATGAGAAAGTTGGCAATTTGGTTATTGGTATTAACCTTTGTTGCAGCCCCATTAATTTCAGGCTGCCAATCAAAGCAACTCCAGGAGGAGAATGCCGCTTTAAAGGGTCATGTGGATTCTCTCCATGTTGAGAAGGCTAACCTTGAGAGCAAAGTAAAAGAGTTAACCACTGAAAGCTCTGCATTAAAGTCTCAGGTAGAAGGGCTGACAAAGGAGAGGGATGAGTTGACTGCAAAGATGGCAGAGTTGGAGAAGCAGTTAGAGGCAGCAAAGGCGCCGGCAAAAGGGAAGAAAAAGAAATAATATTTTTTATAAAACGAGGCAGTTTAATAAAGCTGCCTCGTTTTCTTTTTTTAGGGCGTTAATTAACTGTTGACAAGTGTAAAGCATTAGTATATAAAAAATTATATGAATGCCACTTGTGATTATCAATCTTTTCTTATAAAATTTATCCTATCTATAGGTATTTATACCGACATGCCTCCTTGA
>JACRGN010000163.1 GCA_016234205.1 Nitrospinota bacterium
ATCCCCTCCCGTCAAGGGAGGAGGATTTTTCAGCGGTAAAAGTGTAAAAGTCTAAAAGTTTAAAGTGTAATTAATGTCCTGAAGCACCGGCACACCGAAACCCGAGGATGCCGTCCCGATACGTGGGCTCAACCCTGTCGCGGTCAGACGACCTCAGGAGGACCGGACCACTGCCCCATGAACCGCCGCGCAAGACCTTATTACTACTATTATAATCAGTAGATGTCCATTCCCAAACATTACCTGCCATGTCATAAAGTCCATAGTTATTCGGCTTCTTCTGTCCTACTGGATGGGTTTTACTCCCTGAATTATTACCATACCACGCATAAGAATCAGCCATGCTTTCACTCTCTCCCCAGTAATATGTTGTGGTCGTCCCTGCCTTTGCTGCCTTCTCCCATTCCCATTCTGTTGGTAATCTCTTTCCTACCTTCCCGCAATACTCATTAGCCTCATTCCATGTAACTCGCTCTACAGGACAGTTATCACACCCTGTGAATCTTGATGGGTTATTTCCCATCACCTGTTGAAAGTCCCTCTGTGTTACTTCATATTTGTCAATGTAAAATGCGGATAGAACCATGCCTTTAAGTGAGCCTGGCTCTCCTGCCATAAATTCACCTGAAGGGATTAATACCATGTTAAATCCCCCTTCATCCCCCTTTTTCAAAGGGGGAGTTATTTGAGGGGGCGGTGGTTGGAGGCTTGCTACTTCAAGCTTCTCCTTCTCCAATTTCTGACGCTCTTCGTTGAGACGCTTTTTTTCTTCCATTATTGCCTTCTGCTGTGCCAATTCCTCACGCTCGCTTTTTAGTTTCTCCTTCTCTTCCTGTAAGTTCTTCATCTCTTCACTGATTTCTGCCGAAGGCTTAATCTCTGGTTCAACAACCCCCAATCCCCCTTTGTTAAGGGGGAATAGGGAGGCTAATCTAAATACAAAATCCCCTCCGTCATCTCCTGAATTTTTTATCTGGTTATATTCAGGCACCTGGTCAGATTTTCCTGCAACACTCGATTTTACCCTTCCGTGAAAAAGCTCCTCTGCGGTAAAGACATCTTTTACGCTGAATTCTTCAAGCGCCTTTAGGAATGCCCCTGCAAAGACTGAATTGTTACCGCCCCCACTATCTGATACAGGCTCGTTACCTCCGCTTGCCATGAGTGTCCTTGAAGACCTCTCCATCATCTTTTTTATAAATTCTTCTCTATCCTTTTTTATAGAAAGCTCCGTTGATACAGCCCTTGTAAGTGTGCCTGAGTAGCAGGAGTCGGATACGATGAGAATATGCCTTGATGCTATCAGCTTTATGTTTGATGTTATATCGTCCGCTATTATCCAGTTCGTAGTTCTATCTTTATGGGCATCTATAGGCAGCCAATACCCTTTATCCGCTGTCTTCTCAAAATGCCCGTGTCCGGCATAGTAAATCAGGAGATTGTCCCTTTCACCGACCTTTTCCCTCATCTCATTTACACTGTCGAGTATATCCGATCTCGTGGCATCTATAAGGAGCTTTGTCTCAAAGCCGTAGCGATTCTTGAGCATCTTCTCAACACCCTGAGCATCGTTTACGGCAGTCTTAAGCTTGGGAAGATGTTTGTAGTTATTATTCCCGATGATAAGGGCATAGTATTTTGTGTTAACTGGTGCAGAAACAACTGCCCCTTTTTTTGCCTTTACTGTAACGCTCCTTTCTTCTGCATAGGCAAGCCCCTGAATGCCCCTGATAGAATCAGTCAGGGGTATCAGGGCTGAAATAAGCATTTCCAGGCAGAGCATCGTGATTAATCTTTTCATAAACCCTCCTTTTACCCTTTCATTTCAACACAGGACAGTTGACCACCCCTCTTTCCCCTCCTTCAAAAGGAGGGGATGAAGGGGTGGTCGCTCTCTATAGCTTAACCAATAGGGAAAATATACCATTAGAAAATATTTTGTCAAGAATTTTTCATTCTCCTTTTTGAAATCCTGATGCCTTTAATATATACTATATTCCATAGCTGTCAAGGTGTTTCCCCTTACTGCCCTCACCCCCTGATAAAAACATTCAGGGGCAGGCTCCAACCCTCTTCCAGAGAGAGAGGAGAGAAGGGGACTTATTGAAAGAGAATCTGTATTGACTAAACTTATTTTTTCTGTTAATTTTTAGATAAATTTCATAAAGGGAGGGTTGAAACAATGCCAATAGAGGTTGAGAACCAGAAAAAAATAATAGATATTTTAAAGAGCCTATCTCCTGAAAAAATTGAGGAGATAATAGAATTTGCTGAATATTTGAAGAAGAAGAGCAAGCCATTGCAAAAAGCAAAAAAGAAACCGCCTTTAAAGATACCAACCTTTCATCTCGGTCATATAGCAAAACAGGCATTTGACAGGGAAAGGCTCTATGGTGAACATCTTGACCGCAAATTTGATTGATACCAACATCCTTGTTTATGCTAACAATAAGGATTCTCCATTTCATGCCGTTTGCAAATCTATTGTTGAGAAAGCCATAAATGGTGAAATAGAAGTTGCTGGATAACGGTATCTATAAGATATACACTGCCGATAGCGAACACTTTAAACATTTTGATTCCATTAAAATTATCAATCCCCTGTCTCAATAAGGAATTATTAATGTAAGCTCCTAAGCTCCTTATCTTTCCTTTAATATGCTTTTAATATATACTATTACCCTTCTGGCAAATGGGGCGGATGGAGGTAGGCTTATGCTTATTAATGGTGAATGGAGAGCAGGTAAAGAATATTTTGATGTGAAAAATCCGTATGACGGGAGTTTCCTTGACCGCGTTCCCCTCTCCTCAAAAAAGGATGTAGAGGATGCAATATTATCTGCTAAAAATGCCTTTACTGTCATGTCAGAAATGCCTGCCCACAGAAGGGCAACCATACTTTCAAATACCTCAAAAATTATAGAAAGCACGAAAAGAGAAATATCAGAGTTAATAACAAGGGAATCCGGAAAGGCAATTAAATACTCTCTTGCCGAAGTAGAGAGGTCAATACAGACATTCCAGTTTGCTGCTGAGGAGGCAAAACAGATCCACGGAGAAACTATACCGATGGATGCCTCGCCAAATTCTGAAAAGAGGTTCGCATTTTACCAGCCATTCCCGATTGGTATTATAGGTGCTATTACACCCTTTAATTTTCCTTTAAATCTTGTTGCCCATAAGGTAGCCCCTGCAATTGCCTCCGGCAATTCGGTAGTTTTAAAACCTGCAAGCTATACGCCGCTAACGTCTATAAAATTAGGGGATATTATGATGGAGGCAGGACTTCCAAATGGTGCATTGAATATTATCTTTGGCGGCGGGTCAACAGTTGGAGAATGGATAGTGGAGAGTCATGACTTGGCAATGATTTCCTTTACAGGGAGTCCATCTGTTGGAAGAAGGATTAAGGAAAAGGCGGGGATGAAAAGGGTGGCGCTGGAGCTCGGCTCAAACTCTGCAACAATAATAGAGCATGATGCCGATATAGATATGGCAATACCGAGATGCATTATGGGTGCATTTTCAAATGCAGGGCAGGTCTGTATATCCCTCCAGAGGATATATGTTCATGAAAAGCTGTTTGCTGAGTTTAAGGAGAAATTTATCAAGGCTGTAAAAAAGATAAAGGTTGGAAATCCAATGGAGCCTGATACAGAATACGGACCAATGATTGAGGAAAAGGAGGCTGTAAGGGCAGAGGAGTGGATAATAGAGGCGGTTAATAAAGGGGCAAAGATTTTATATGGAGGTGAGAGAAAAGGAAACATAATAACACCAACAGTTATGACAGATGTAAAGAGGGATATGAAGGTTGTATGTAATGAGGTCTTTGCACCTTTGGTGACACTGATTAAATATAAGGATTTTGAAGATGCAATTGATATGGTGAATGACTCAATTTATGGCCTTCAGGCAGGGATATTTACAAAGGATATAGATAAGGCGTTCAGAGGTTTCAAGAAACTCCATGTAGGGGGTGTAATAATAAACGATGTCCCTACATTCAGGGTAGACCATATGCCTTATGGCGGTGTAAAAGAGAGCGGCACAGGCCGTGAGGGTTTAAAGTTTGCAATAAAAGAAATGACAGAATTAAAACTGATGGTATTCAATCTTTAAAAATTATTTTACAGATTATCTTTTCTTACCTTCCAATTCCTGTAACTTTAACTTTAACTGCTCATTCTCATCTTTCAGTTCCTTAATCCTCTCCTCTCTCTTAAGAAGCTGTTTGTTTAACCTATGCTCTATATTCAGATTATGTCTTAATTTCTTCTCCATTTTATATTTATACAATGCTATCTCAATATTGCTGTAGAGGTCTTTGTCTGTAAAAGGTTTGGCAATGTATCCAAATGGCTCTGTAAGTTTCGCCCTGTCTATTGTCTCTTTATCGGCGTATGCGGTGAGAAATACCACAGGGATATCAAATCGGGATTGTATCTGCCTTGCAGCCTCAATCCCATCTATTTTGCCGGGCATCACAATATCCATTAACACAAGGTCAGGTTTATACTCTTCTGCCTTATGAATCGCATCCTCTCCTGACCCCGCAACTGGTGTAACATCATATCCCATTTCCAGCAAACTCTTTTTTATATCAATAGCAATAATAGCCTCATCCTCTACAATCAATACCAAACCTCTTCCCATAAGCCCTCCTAAATTAATTATCTATTGAATTTAATCCTGAATTCTGTGCCATCTATTCTATTTAATTCTATCTTCCCCTTTAGCTGTTCCTCTGATAGGATGACGACCAGTTGCAGCCCCAGAGATTCAACCTTTTTGATATCTAAATCTTCTTGCATACCGA
>JACRGN010000004.1 GCA_016234205.1 Nitrospinota bacterium
CCCAACTCCCGACTCCCGAATCCCGACTCCTAACCATCACCAATGGGGGCAGGGTAATGGCTATTACTTCTTATGGAAATACAATGCAGGAAGCATTACAAAAATCATTTACGAATGCAGAACGGATTCAGTATAAAAATAAATATCAATAGAAATTTAAAAAATATTTTCCCATTCATAATATTAATAGGGGTAGCGAGCTTTATGCGCCCACTACCCCTTCAATATTAACCGGAGCAACTACCTACTCTCCCATGCCGTTGCCAGCATAGTACCATCGGCCTTGGAGGGCTTAACTTCCGTATTCGGAATGGGAACGGGTGTTTCCCCTCCAGTAATATCACTCCGGAATATTCATCTTGTAGGGGACAGGCATGCCTGTCCCCTATACAACAGAATCAATAATACCCATTAAACCAGCAAATTAATAAGTGGTCAAGCCGTTCGGCAGATTAGTACCAGTCAGCTGAAACCCTTACGGGCCTTACACACCTGGCCTATCAACCTCGTAGTCTACAAGGTGCCTTATTCACATAAAGTGAGGGATATTTTATCTTAGGGGGGGCTTGGCGCTTATATGCATTCAGCGCTTATCCTTTCCGAACATAGCTACCCAGCAAATGCCACTGGCGTGACAACTGGAACACCATTGGTTCGTTTATTCCGGTCCTCTCGTACTAGGAACAATTCCCTTCAAATATCCTGCGCATGTATCAGATAGAGACCGACAGTTTTGTTACTCCGCTTAAAGCGAAGGGTTAGTCATTTCTGCTAACCTCTGCATGTCGCCATGCAGCTCGGACTGTATCTTTACCTTTCGGTAATCGGCGTACAGTCTCTGAAGATTCCGATAGAGTTATCACTGTTTCTAAACTTAATTTTCTATATTTACCATTATACATAGAAAAAGCTAACTTTGTAAGGTTAACCAGCCCTTCTCTTGATAGATGTTCGCCCTTATTCATCGATTTAACAATATGAGCAAACTTATTAAAATCATCCATTTTCTGTGAAATCAATGGATATCTTTCAAAAAAAGGAATTATCTTTTCTAACAAATCTTGTCGATTTCTAACAACATATACTTCTGTAATATCGCGAAGGCTTCCTGGATGATTTGGCTTAACATAACCACATCCAAAGAAATCTCTAATCATTTGTAAAATTAGAGCTTTATCTCTATGCTGCGAAATATGGAATTCAGGGATTAGCTGAAATCCTTTTGGCAAATCGCTTCGTCTTTGTATCGCAACATGAAAACATCCTTCTCCATCAACAAAACCTGCTATATAATGGCTCAGACTCTCTATCGGCCTTTCCTGCTGATTGTCTGCACCCATTGCATTTTCACCCCCTTTAATATATAAGACATATTTCAGCCTTAAATTCTTTCAAAAATTTTGAAAAAATCTAATTAAAAGAGGTAGCATGGGATACGCCAGATTTTCCAGCAAATAGCCAATTTTATAGACAGCTTGTTCGTTGAACTACTGTCTTACGACGTTCTGAACCCAGCTCACGTACCACTTTAACCGGCGAACAGCCGGACCCTTGGGAGCTTCTCCACCCCCAGGATGTGATGAGCCGACATCGCAACCTTATCCACGCTTTCGCATGGGGTTAGACTATATCTTCACCTTCTCTTGCAGTTGAGGAAGGGTTGGCGTGTGATGGTTAACTCAATAACTAACCATCTCAGGCATTAAGCCTTCAGTCGTTACGGGGTCATGACGGAAGTTTATAATTAAACTGTGGCAGAATATAAGGTCTAACTATAGACTTAAATTTCTGCACACTTGCTACTGCAATTCTCAAACGATAGTAAATTTTATCCTTGTTAAGCGATGCCTTTATTTTAAATTGCTTTTCAAGAAATCTAATCAATTGCATTTGACTCTTAAGATCAAATTTCTGCGTGTTAAGGTAAATTGCTCTATGGCTTTTGCAACCATCATCCATAAACCAAATCGCAAGGCTAAGAGGCTTTATTTTAAGACCTCTCGGAATTATCTTGATATAATCCTTATAGAATTGCTTATATAGAACTGTTAATTCTGGCAAGCTCCTTGTTGTAAATCTATATGCAACCCTATTATACCCTCCACGTCTGATTTTTGGAGGCGTAGCCACAAATCTACGCAACGAATCATATTTCCAGTCAACATAAGACTTTTGCTTTGCAGAATGATTAATCTCTAACAAAGCGTTCTTTTTACAACGCATTGCGCCGTCACCAAGAATACACCCTATTACTACCG
>JACRGN010000005.1 GCA_016234205.1 Nitrospinota bacterium
AAGAGACTCCTCCATAAAGGTCGGCATAGAACTTGTTAAAAGGGGCGAGGCTGATGCCTTTGTCAGTGCCGGGAATACCGGGGCTGTTATGGCTGCATCAACCCTCATTCTTAGAACATTAAAAGGAATTGACAGGCCTGCGATAGCTGTTCAACTGCCAACCACAAGCGGTCCTGTAATCCTGATAGATGCAGGGGCAAATGTTGACTGCAAACCCCATCAGCTTTTTCAATTCGGCATTATGGGGCATGTCTTTGCCAAGTATGTCCTCGGGAGGGACAATCCCAGAGTCGGAATTTTAAATAACGGAGAGGAAGAAGATAAGGGGAATGAAATTACAAAGGAGGTTCATAAGGTTTTAAAGAAGAGCACCCTTAATTTTATCGGCAATGTGGAGGGGAAGGAATTATATAAAGGGGCTGCAGATGTCGTTGTGAGTGATGGATTTGTCGGCAATATTACCCTAAAGGTGAGCGAAAGCCTTGCAGATATGATAGGAAAGGCATTAAAGGGCATATTTACAAAAAACTGGCGGAGTAAACTGGGTTATCTTTTAATTAAACCATATTTAGAATCTTTTAAGAAGAGTGTAGACTATTCAGAATACGGCGGTGCACCCCTTCTGGGTGTAAATGGAATCTGTATAATCGCCCACGGCTCATCATCTCCAAAGGCGATAAAAAATGCCATAAGACAGGCAGGGGAATTTGTAAAAGGAAAGGTAAATATCCATATACAAGAGGATATAGAGCGTAATATTCAAATACAGCCGTTAGAGGTTAAAAAAGGCGGGGTATTGAGGGCATTAAAAGAAATTGTGAGTTTCTCCAGAAAAAAAGAAACAGAAAAAGAAATAACCACAGAGGACACAGAGAAAAATACTATTAAGCCACAGACTTTCACTGACTAAAATATTTTTCTCTTAAATTCTTTTTTATATATTTTATTAAGTCTGTGTTTGTCCGTGGCTAAAATTTAATATTTTTAAATATGAAAAGAGTTAAGATTATAGGGACAGGCTCATATGTCCCTGAAAAGGTTCTTACAAATTTTGATTTAGAAAAGATGGTTGATACATCCGATGAGTGGATTCATACACGCACAGGGATGTCTGAAAGGAGAATCGCATCTGATAAGGATAAAGCCTCTGACCTTGCGGTAAAGGCTGCACATAGGGCTTTAAAAGACAGCGGTGTTACTCCTGAAGAGATTGACCTTATCCTCGTTGCCACTGCAACGCCTGATATGTTTTTTCCCTCCACCGCGTGTTTTGTCCAGTCAGCCATAGGTGCAAAAAAATCTGCTGCATTTGATATATCGGCGGCATGCTCGGGTTATATCTATGCCCTTTCTGTAGCAGAACAATATATAAAAAGCGGAAAATACAAAACAGTCCTTCTAATTGCATCTGAGATTTTCAGCCGCTATATTGACTGGACAGACAGAAATACCTGTGTCCTGTTTGGCGACGGGGCGGCTGCCACTGTATTAAAAGGGGTAAGCGGAAATAAGGCTGACGGCATAATATCCACGCTTATATATTCAGACGGCAAATATGCCGACCTTTTGTATCTAATGGGCGGCGGGAGCAGTTCTCCATTGACCCATGAGACAATAGACAATAAACTCCACCTGTTAAAAATGAAAGGGAACTCCCTCTTTAAGATAGCGGTAAAAAATATGGTTAAGGCTGCAAGGGAGGCATTAACACTAAATGGATATAAGGTCTCTGATATAGACCTGCTCATTCCTCATCAGGCAAACAAGAGGATAATTGATGCGGTAGCAGAGAGCCTTGACATGCCCAAAGAAAAGATATTTATAAACATAGAAAAATATGGAAACACATCGGCGGTATCAATCCCGCTTGCGCTTGATGAGGCATTAAAGGGGGGAAGGATTAAAGAAGGCGATTTAATCCTTATGGTGGCTTTCGGCGGCGGACTTACATGGGGTTCGGCGTTGATAAGATGGTAGATATTTAGCCACGAATTTACACGAATAATCACGAATAAAAAGAATTTAAAATTTTGTGTTAATTCGTGGCCATTCGTGGCAAAAAAAATATGAACAAAAAGATTGCATTTTTATTTCCAGGACAGGGTTCCCAGTATGTGGGGATGGGGCAGAATTTCCACAACGGGAGCAAAAGATCTGCAGGGATGTTCAAAGAGGCAGATGATATTCTTGGATTTGGCATCTCCTCTTTATGTTTTAACGGGCCGGAAGATGCATTAAAGCTGACAGAGAATACACAGCCTGCAATCTTTATAGTCAGTTCAATAGCCTGTGAACTTCTAAGAGAGAATGGAATCTCTCCGCTCATTTCGGCAGGGCATAGTCTTGGTGAATACTCTGCCGTATTTGCAGCAGGCTCATTAAGGTTTTCTGACGGCGTCTCTATAGTAAGGATGAGGGGTAGATTTATGCAGGAGGCGGTTCCTGTAGGGATAGGTGCAATGGCTGCAGTAATCGGATTGGACAGAGTGATAATTGAGGATATCTGTAAAAAGATTTCAGGAGAAGAAAATAATGGCATTGTCCAGCCTGCAAATTATAACAGCCCTGAGCAGACAGTCATTGCAGGAAAGAAAGATGCAGTAGAAAAAGCCGCAAAAACAGCTCAGGATGCAGGGGCAAAAAAGGTAGTAATGCTTCCTGTAAGTGCTCCATTTCATACTGCATTAATGAAGCCTGCCGAAGAAAAATTGTCTATTGAGCTTGACAAGTTAAATTTCAATAAACTAAACTTTCCTGTCATCACAAATGTAGATGCAAGGGAAATAAGAAATGGCGATGATGCAAGAAGTTCATTAAGGCGGCAGGTCAGTAATCCTGTCCGATGGGTTGAGTCAATGAAGTTGATGATTGATAATGGAATTGATACAGTAATAGAATTAGGGCCTGGCAGGGTTCTTTCAGGTCTGATGAAGAGAATGAACAAAGATATAAAGTGTCTCAATGTAGAAGACATGAAAAGCCTTGAAAAGACACTGAAGGAATTAAAAAGTTAGCCACGAATGAACACGAATTAACACAAAATTTTAAATTCTTTTTATTCGTGATTATTCGTGTAAATTCGTGGCTCAAGTTATTTTTATGAATCTGAATGGAAAAATAGCGGTTGTTACAGGGGCGGCGAAGGGTATAGGAAGGTCAATTGCCATAGCACTGGCAGAGGATGGTGCCGACCTTGTTATTACTGAAAACGTTACAAGTGCGTCTGATACCGCCAAGACCATAGAGGCTATAGGAAGAAGTGCATTGGTGGTAAAGGCAGATGTATCAAATCCTGAAGATGCAAACAGAGTAGTAGAGTCATGTATTGAAAAGTTTGGCAAAATAGATATACTGGTAAACAATGCAGGCATAAACAAGGATTCGCTTATCTTAAGGATGAAAAAAGAGGATTGGGACTCTGTTATAGGCATAAATCTTACAGGGACTTTTAATTGCACAAAGGCGGCATCAAGATATATGATAAAACAGAAAGGGGGGAATATAATAAATATAACTTCTATTGTCGGGGCAATGGGAAATCCTGGGCAGTCAAACTATGCTGCATCAAAGGCAGGCATAATCGGATTTACAAAATCTATTGCCCGTGAACTTGCCTCTCGTAATGTCAATGTCAATGCGATAGCACCCGGCTACATTATTACAGATATGACAGAGGCATTACCGGAGAATGCAAGAAATGAATTAACAAAACTGATTCCAATGGAGAGATTCGGGACTCCTGAGGATGTAGCCAATTGCGTATGCTTCCTTGTCTCTGAAAAGGCATCTTATATAACAGGACAGGTAATCCATGTAAACGGCGGGATGTATATGTAACCAACTGATAACTGATAACTAACAACTAATAACAGGTTGTAAGTTAAAAGTTATAAGTTATGAGTTAAAAGTTAGAAGGGAGGGATTATGTCAGTAGAACAAAAGGTAAAGGAGATTATTGTAGAGCAGTTAGGAGTTGAAGATAGTGAGGTAACACCCACAGCGTCTTTTGTCAATGACCTCGGGGCTGACTCACTGGATACTGTTGAACTGGTAATGGCATTTGAAGAGGCATTTGACATAGAGATACCGGACGAGGCCGCCGAAAAAATCACAACAGTTAAGGATGCAACAGATTATATTGAGAAAAATAAGTAAATAACAAGTTGCAAGTTACAAGAAATGTCATTCTGAGGGCAAAGCCCGAAGAATCTCAATCCTTTGAGACCCTTCGTTTCGCTCAGGGTGACATTGCATCTTACATCTTTATATGAACAGAAGAGTTGTTGTTACAGGTTTGGGAATGGTCACACCTCTCGGTATAGGTGTGGAGAAGACTTGGGAAGCAATTTGTAAAGGTGAATCAGGAATAGGGCATATCACAAGATTTGACACCTCTGATTTCCCTACAAAGATTGCAGGAGAGGTAAAGGACTTCAATCCATCCGATTACATTGACAAAAAAGAGATTAAGAAGATGGATACCTTTATCCATTATGCACTTGCAGGTGCCATAATGGCAGTGGATGACTCCGGGTTAAAAATCACGGATGAAAATGCCGATATGGTCGGTGTCCTCGTTGGTGCCGGACTTGGCGGACTGCCCTCCATTGAAAAATATTATGATATATACCTCAAGGAGGGCGTAAGAAGGATTTCGCCTTTCTTTATCCCCATGCTCATAGCAAACCTTGCATCAGGACAGATATCTATAAGATTTGGTGCAAAGGGACCCAATTCATGTGTGGTTACTGCCTGTGCAACAGGAACAAATGCAATAGGCGATGCATACAAGATTATCCAGAGGGGTGATGCAGATGTCATGATTGCAGGCGGAACAGAATCTGTAATAACTCCTCTCGGAATCGGCGGATTCTGTGCTGCGAGGGCATTATCAACAAGAAACGATGAGCCCAAAAGGGCAAGCCGCCCATTTGATAAAGACAGGGATGGTTTTGTCATGGGTGAAGGGTCTGGTATATTAATACTGGAAGAAATGGAATCTGCATTAAAGAGAGGGGCAAAGATATATTGTGAGATAGTTGGTTACGGCATGAGTGCAGATGCATTCCATATAACATCACCTCCGCCCGGCGGAGAAGGGGCTGTCAGGTGCATGAAGATGGCACTGAAGAGCGGCGGAATATCTCCAACTGAAGTGGATTACATAAACGCCCACGCCACATCCACATTTGCAGACAGCCTTGAGACACAGGCTATCAAAACCGTATTCAATGAACATGCTTATAAGCTATCAGTCAGCTCTACTAAATCCATGACAGGGCATCTACTCGGTGCAGCCGGCGGAGTAGAGGCAATATTCTCAATACTTGCCATAGAGAGGGGCACCATACCTCCAACAATCAATTACGAAACAAAAGACCCTGAATGCGATTTAGATTATGTGCCAAACAAGGCAAGAAAATCAGATGTAAATGTAGCAATGTCAAACTCCTTCGGATTCGGAGGGACAAACGCTACAGTAATTTTCAAAAAATATAAGGATTAGCGATTAGGATTTAGGGGTTAGTTTTTTTACTAATCCCTAACCCCTAAGCCCTAATCCCTGCCTTTTATTATGATTTCTGAAGAAAGACTCAGGGAATTAGAAGACATCCAGGAAAAATTCAAATATAGATTCAAAGATATAAACCTCCTCAATCAGTCACTCACCCACAAATCCTATGTAAATGAAAATATAAGTGAGAACCTGAAGGATAATGAAAGGCTGGAGTTTTTAGGCGATGCAGTCCTGAGCCTTGTAGTCAGCGATTATTCAATAAATAAGTTTGCAGACGGTTCAGAGGGAGACCTCACCAAGATAAGGGCAGCAGTTGTCAGTGAGGCAAACCTCTCACTTGTTGCAAGGGAGATGGAAATCGGGAAATTCCTCCTCCTCGGAAAAGGCGAGATTATGACAGGCGGAAGGGATAAGACATCCCTCCTCGCCAATGCCTTTGAGGCAGTGTTAGCTGCCATATACTTAGACAGCGGATACAAAGAGGTATTTCAAGTAATCATCAATATATTAAATGACAAGATAAACAAGGTAGCAGGCTATGAGCTCCACAGGGATTTTAAAAGCGAGCTTCAGGAGTTTATCCAGAACAGGCAGTATTCAATTCCTCAATACAGGGTATCATCAGAATTTGGACCGCCACATGAAAAGATATTTGAAGTAGAGTTAATCATTGATGGAAAGGTCTGCAGTATCGGCATGGGGAGAACAAAAAAAGAGGCTGAACAATCTGCAGCAGAAAAGGCTCTGGAACAGTTAAAAACATGATGCAGGATGGAGGACATGAAAAATGTAAACTGCTTTATCTATCATTCATCATAATATTGCTTCTCCTTCCAATCAACCTCTCCTCTTGTAAAGAAAATAAAGCCCCGCCAGACAACCCTGCCTTTATAAATTCTGAATACAATAATATTATTAGTGATAAATGGATGGGGATATATTTTAAGGGGAACAAGCTCGGTTTTACAAACTCGGTTATATTTGAGGGGAAGGACGGCTATAAAATTATATCAAAGGCAATTATAAAGATGAAGGCATTAGGAGAGGTTCAGGAAACATCCTTCAGTCAGGAGTGTTATCTGACAAAGGATTTAAAGACAAGGGGATTTGAATCGCTTAATCAGATAGCAGGCCACAGACAGAAGATTTCAGGAATTGTAAAGGGTGATAAGCTGCACATGGAGATTGCCTCTGCAGGTGCGGTATCAAAGAGGACAATAGATTTTGATAATGATACACATCTGGCAGGCGCCCTTGAGCTTGTAATAACTAAACTCGGATTTAAGGTGGGAAACAAATACAATATAAAAATATTCATGGAGCCTATTCAGGCTATAGTCCCATTGCAGATAGAAATAAAAAGGAAAGAAAAGATAAAAGTTGCCCCCTCTCCCCTTGTGGGAGAGGGTCAGGGTGAGGGGATAGAGAAAGATGTCTACTATCTGGAAGAGAAATTTAAGGAACTATCGGCAGGTATATGGATTACAGAGGATGGAGAGGTTATAAAAGAGGTATCACTTGAAGGCTTGGAATCACGAAAAGAGGATAAGGATACTGCACTGAAATTTGACAGGGAGATAATTCCTGTCAGCAGTCTGATAACATTCAGTCTTATTAAACCTAATAAAGAGATAAAAGAACCGCACAATGTTAAGAGATTAAGATTGAAACTGAAAAATATAAGTAATCCCAATATTATTATTGAAGACCAGAGACAGAAGGTATTAAAAAAGTCAGGAGTCGGGAGTCAGGAGTCAGGAGTCAGAAGAAATACTTATGATGTGGAGATGGAGGTAAAAAATCAGAAGTCAGAAGTTAGAAGTCAGAAGTTAGAAGAAAAAAACCTTGAAAAATATTTGGAGGAGACGCCTGAGATTCAATCTGATAATCCAGAAATAAAAAAGAAAGCTGAGGAAATAGCTGGTGGAGAAACGAATGTATTATCAAAGGCATTGAAGATTAATAAATGGGTCTATGATTATCTTGAGAAGAAACCTGTAGATACATTTTCAGCAGTTGATGCCCTAAAATCAAAAGAGGGGGAATGCCAGTCGCACTCAAATCTCTTTGCCGCCCTATCAAGGGCATCAGGTATCCCTACAAAGATTACAGCAGGGATTGTATATTCAGAAGATTATAATGGCTTTTTGTATCATGCATGGCCTGAGGTATATATTGGTTCTACAGGCTCATCAGGAGAATGGCTCGCCCTTGACCCTACACTTGGGGAAAAAGAGGCAGATGCCACACATATAAAATTAGTTGAAGGCGGTTGGGAGGAGCAGTTAAAACTACTCCATTACATCGGCAAGGTCGGGATAGAGATAATTGAAGTTAATTAACCCCGACAAATCTACCCAAAATTGACTTTAACAGCCCATTTTGATACCCTACCTTTGAAAGGAGGCTAATTCTATGACTAAGACGGTAGAAGCAATATATGAAAATGGCGTCTTTAAACCTGTCAAAAAATAAAGCTCCCTGAACATAAGAGGGTTAAACTTACCATCTCTCCGACTAAGCCAGTTGAACCTATAGAAGAAGATGAGGAAGCGATTAAAAGACTTGTGGAGAGGCAAAGAAAGGCTTTTCTGAAAATTGCAGGAACTGCATCCAGTGGACTCAGTGATGTAAGTAGAAATCATGATAAATATCTTTATGGTGAGCCTTTATCTTTCCAACGATAACAACTAACCTTATAGTGATTGAAACCTTGAACCTGTTTAAAAAAAGACTTGGTCATTATCATGCAATAGAAATCGGCGAAGAACTGTTTAACCCTATAATGACGACAGCACTTCAAGTTACCGATAGAGACATAACCGAAGCATGGCGAATCTTTCGGCGCTATGATGATAAAGGTTTCAGTTTCACCGACTGCACTACCTTTGCCGTCATGGAAAGATTAAAAATTCCTTCCGTTTTCACTTTTGATGAACATTTTAAACAATATGGCAAATTCAAATGCCTATCCTGATGGAGGATTACAGAACCATCAACCCAAAAAGTGCAATTGGACGCAGATGAACGCAGATAGTAAAAGTTCAAAGCTCAAGACTCAAAGGGGCTTTCAGCTTTGATCTTTCAGCCTTCAGCCTTTTTTCTAAAAATCTGTGTTCTAATTTTTTAACTGCATTATTTAGGTTGACAGAAAAGAGGTATATTTTTAGAATATGGGCAGGTGAGGTAGGAACATCCGAAATCCTTCGGATACAACACCAAATTTAGGGGTATATCTAAACATATTCGGATACAAACAAGTTAGCAGCCATATTAGGAAACGACAGTGACAGACGGAAACTAATCTCGGAAAATAGTATCTTTGGACAGAAATCAAAAAAGATGATAACCAACTTTGTATTTGAAAACCTTGTAAAATACATTACCAAAAACGGCACGACAGAAAGCATAAAACCTGTTTTCAAGACGGATGATTTTTGCCTTTACCAAAACGACTGCTTGACAGTAATGGCAAAGTTTCCCGACAATTATGTAGATATGATTTTTGCCGATCCACCGTACAATCTATCTAATGGCGGTGTGACTTGCTACGCCGGAAAAATGGTGAGTGTAAATAAAGGTAAGTGGGACAAGAGCAAAGGATTTGAAGCCGATTTAGAATTTCACGAAAAGTGGATTTCAGAATGTAAAAGAATTTTAAAACCCGAAGGAACAATTTGGATTAGCGGGACACAGCACAGCATTTACCAATGTGGTTTCCTCTTGCAAAAATTAAATTTTCATATTCTCAATGACATCGCTTGGTTTAAGCCAAATGCTGCACCCAACTTGGCTTGCACCACTTTTGCACATAGTCATGAAACTTTGCTTTGGGCACGCAAAGACAAAAAAGCACGGAACACTTTCAATTATGAGTTGATGAAGAACGGAACGTTTTCCGAAGACAAAATAAAAGTTCCCGACAAGCAAATGCGTTCCGTTTGGTCAATCCCGACACCGACACAAGATGAAAAAGAATTTGGAAAACACCCGACACAAAAACCGCTTGCACTTTTAAAAAGAATAGTTCTTGCTTCTACAAAAGAAAATGACATTGTGCTTGATCCTTTCAATGGTGGAGGAACAACTGGAATTGCTTGTAAAAAAATAGGACACAGAAAATATATTGGCATTGACATCAGTGAAGAATATATTTCTCAAACAATCAAGCGTTATAAAAAAAATAATCATCAACCAGCATTGCACTTTTAATTATGAACGACACTTCTTGGAAAGCCATATTTGACAAGTATAAAATTCACAAGCATAATTTCAGCAAAGAGCCATTTCCAATTTCTGCTGAACAAATCAAGCAAGCAACCGCACATTTCAAAAAAACAAACGAAAAAGAAGTTCGTATTCTCTGCAAACAAGATTCAAGAGAAGACAGACCACAAGTTTTCATTGACAATGGTGTGTTTCTTCTCCCGACCAAAAACGGACATTACGCAATTGTAAAAGGTGAAGGATACATTGATATTCCAAAAATTGAAACGACAGCAAAAATTTATTCTTCTAAACTTGATTTTGTATTAGACACTTCTCTTGTTGGGAATTCCGAAATGCAACATTTGGATTTCGCTTACGCTTCAAGTTTGGTGCGGACATTTTTAGAAGATGAAACACTTGTGCTGACAATTCGTGGTAGAAAATATACTCCACAATTTTCTTTCAGAGTTGGGAATCAAAAATTGACTGCTGAAAGTGTTCAGACAGAAGTGGACGCTGGCTATGAAGGGAAAAATCAAGTTGCACTCATTGAAGCAAAGAACAGTCAGACCGACAACACAATTATTCGCCAACTGTTTTATCCTTTCCGACAATGGACACACCACACCAAGAAAACTGTCAAGACATTATTTTTTGAAAAGCGAGAGCAGTTTTATTCTCTATGGCAGTTTGAATTTGGCGACAGCAACGACTACAACAGTATTCTCTTGACAAAAAGCAGTCGCTACAAAATAGTAGAAAAATAAATACGGCTGCTAACAAGGGCTTGTTGCTATGAGGGCTGACGAGCAAAGCGAACATTAGTGTGGTTTTCAAAGTTTGTAGCGGTGGACAATTTTGTAGCATTTAAACCCGCACAGCGGCGAGCCCTGAACCATTAGGCTCAATTCACGATTTAAAAGTGGTATAATTTTTTCATATTCATAAATGAGGAGGAAAATTTTATGGAAACAGTAAAACAAGAAGTTAGCAACCTTCTTACCCGCTTACCGGATGATTGTTCGCTGGAGGATGTCCAGTATCACCTTTATGTCCTTCAAAAGATTGAACGGGGACTGAAAGATGCGGCAGAGGGAAGGATTTACTCACAGGAAGAGGTTGAAAAGCGGATGGCAAAATGGCTCGAAAAGTAATCTGGTCTTATGAAGCCACTGATGACCTTGATGCCCTTGCCGAGTATATCGCAAAGGATTCCTCTTTTTACGCCGCCGCCTTTACTCAGCAGATACTTGACATAAGCCGTTCACTTAATGAGTTTTCAGAAAGAGGCCGCGTAGTCCTGGAACTTGGCAATCCTAATATCCGTGAACTCCTAATAAGAGAATATCGCCTCATTTACAGCATAGAACAATCCCGTGTTGTAATACTGGCCATTGTTCATGGAGCAAGAGATTTAAAAGCTTTATGGGAAAGAAAAAACATTGGTTGACCGTGAAAAAAATAGAGGAAAGAAGTTCAATCTTGAAATATGACTTTTATAAATAACGACATGCACCGACAGATAAAAGAGTTTTTACTGAAGAAGACGGTTTATAGAAGATACTAGTGGATAGTCCCATAAATAACTTAACTATATTTTAAGTGGATCGCCTGCATAAGTCCATCTAAACGGCTTAGCAGTTTTATTGTATTCTTCAATAAATGCCATGAGTTTTTTTACCATATCTTTAACTGAGGTAAATAT
>JACRGN010000164.1 GCA_016234205.1 Nitrospinota bacterium
AAGGGGCTAGGTATAAGGTTTTTAAAGCATATAGAAAGGACAAAGATACTCCTTCACCTTATTGATATGTCTGCATGGGAGGGGAGAGACCACATTAATGATTTTAAGATAATTAATGAGGAACTCCTTCAGTTTAGCCCTAAGCTTGCCTCAAAACCACAGATGGTGGTCGGTAATAAGGTTGATATTCATGGGGCAAGAGAGAGATTTGATAAAGTTAAAAGTAAATTCAGAGATATGGACATAGAAATATTTTCCATCTCGGCTGTTACCGGTGAGGGTGTTAACCAACTGGTAAGCTATATGGCTGATATGTTGTTTGAAGCTGAAGCAGGAGGATAAGATAATAAGGTGAATCGGAAGAAGATATTAAAAAAAGTCCGGAGGGTTGTAATTAAGATAGGAAGCGGGGTTCTTACTACTCCTGACAGAAGCGAGCTTGATGATAATATCATAGAAGGAATTGCACGGCAGGTTTCAAACCTGCATAAATCAGGATATGAGATAATTCTTGTTTCATCAGGTGCTATTGCTGCAGGGGTGAAGGAATTAAACCTTAAAAAAATTCCAGGGGACATACCTCACAAGCAGGCTGCGGCTGCAATAGGGCAAAGCCATCTGATTGGGAAATATGAAAGGCATTTTAAGAAAGAAGGATTTAAGGTAGCCCAGATTCTCCTGACACATGATGACTTAAGCAACAGGATAAGATACCTTAATGCGAAAAATGCCATTCTTACTATTCTTTCTTATAAGGTTATACCGATAATAAATGAAAATGATACTGTAGCTGTTGATGAGATAAAGTTTGGCGATAATGATACACTGTCTGCCATGGTGGCAAACTTGATAGAGGCAGATTTGTTGATAATACTTTCGGATGTGAAGGGATTATACAGGGCTGACCCTAAGTTAGACCCGACGGCAGAATTGATACCGCTTGTAAGAAAGATAACCAATGAAATTGAGACAATGGCAGGGGATAGCAAATCTACTATAGGTGTTGGGGGAATGGTTACAAAAATTCAGGCGGCAAAGAGGCTGTCTCTCTCTGGAATACCAACTGTTATAGTTGATGGAAAGATGAAGGGTATAATAGAGGCAGTTATAGGGGGTGAAGATGCTGGGACATTGTTCCTTCCTGAAGAAGATAAATTGGGAAGTAAGAAATACTGGATTGCCTACACTCTCAAATCAAAAGGGAAGATAAAGGTGGATGACGGTGCAAAGAATGTCCTTGTTGCGGATGGTAAAAGCCTTCTGCCGTCAGGCATTGTAGATATAGATGGCAAGTTTAAGAGCGGCGATATGGTTAGCTGTATTGACAGCCGCAACAGGGAGTTTGCAAGGGGGCTTATAAATTACAGTTCAACCGAGTTAAAGAAAATTAAGGGGAAGCATAGTTCAGAGTTTGAAGAAATACTTGGATATAAGATGGTTGATGAGGCTATACACAGGGACAATCTTGTGATTCTATGAAACATTTAAGGTTAAGGCTGAGGCTGAGGCTGAGGTTGAGAAATTCTAAACCTTAACCTAAACCTTAACCTATCTTTTTTATGAAAGAAAAAATCTTAAAGATTGCACAGCAGGCAAAGGCTACTTCAAGAAAGCTATCCAACATTTCTACAAAGATTAAAAACGAGTCACTTCTATCAATGGCGGATTTGCTTGAGGAGAGGATTGATTTTCTCGTAGAGGCAAATTCTAAAGATGTAAATTTTGCAAGAAAAAAAGGACTTTCATCTGCAATGATAGACCGCCTTACTTTGAATGATGTAAGGATAAAGGATATGTCAAAGGGTTTAAGGGAGATAGCAGCACTACCTGACCCTGTAGGTGAGGTTGTCAGGATGTGGAGGAGGCCTAATGGACTTCAGATAGGCAAGATACGGACACCGCTTGGTGTTATAGGGATAATATATGAATCAAGGCCAAATGTAACTGCAGATGCCGCATCACTATGTATAAAATCAGGTAATGCAGTTATATTAAGGGGAGGTTCTGAAGCAATAAATTCAAATATAGCAATTGCAAAAGTTCTCTCAGAGGCAGGGAGTTCTAAAGGACTGCCTGATAATTCCATTCAGCTTATTGATGTCCCTGAGAGGGAGGCGATATTTGAGATGCTTAAGCTTGATACATATATTGACCTTGTTATACCGAGGGGAGGTCATAGCCTGATAAGGACTGTGGTTGAGAATTCTACTATACCGGTTATAAAACATGATAAGGGGTTATGCCATGTCTATATAGATAGTGAGGCAGACATGGAGATGGGAAAGAAAATAGCCTTCAATGCTAAGGTTCAGCGTCCGGGTGTGTGTAATGCTATGGAGACCCTTCTTGTTCACAAGGATGTTGCCGGTTTATTTCTTCCGTCTATGATACAGAGATTTAAAGATGCAAAGGTTGAGATAAGGGGATGCCATAGGACAAAGGCAATAGTTTCTGATATCAAGTATGCAACTGATGAGGATTGGGATACAGAATATTTAGACCTCATACTCTCTGTAAAGGTTGTGGATAGTATTGATGATGCAATAGAGCATATAACAAGGCACGGCTCAATGCTTTCAGAGGCGATTGTAACAAAGAATTATAATAATGCATGGAAGTTTTTAAGAGAGGTTGATGCAGCATCTGTCTTTGTAAATGCATCCACGAGGTTTACAGACGGCGGACAGTTCGGGCTTGGGGCAGAGATGGGGATTAGCACGCAGAAGCTGCACTGCCGCGGTCCTATGGGATTAGAGGAGTTGACATCAACTAAATATATTGTTTTTGGAGACGGGCAGGTAAGGGAGTAATACAGTGCCAGTGTCAGTTAACAGTGTCAGTGAAAATACTACTGACACTGACACTAATCACTAACACTGATTTTATGCGTATAGGAATCATGGGTGGGACATTTGACCCGATACATTATGGCCATTTGAACTCTGCAGAGGAGATTGCAGAGGTTTTTAAAATGGATAGGGTGATATTTATACCTACATTTATTCCACCTCATAAGAAGAAAGAAAAGATAACAGATGTGTATCACAGGTTGATGATGACAATGCTTGCAACACTCGGAAATCCCAGGTTTACAGTATCAACTATTGAGATTGAAAGGGATGGATACTCATACACAATTGATACGGTAAAAGAGCTGAGAAACAGCCTTAAGAGAGGTTCGGCAGGAAATAAATTTTATTTTATTGTAGGGGTTGATGCATTTAAAGAGATATTTACATGGAAGGATTCTGTCAGGCTGCTAAAAAACTGTGATTTTATTGTCAGTACACGTCCTGGCTACAAGGTGGATGACCTTTTTAATGTGCTTAATGATACTGCTGCTAAAAAGTATAGAAATGTAAAATTTAAAATAGACAGAAAAAATCCCTTTGGAAAGTCTTCGAGATTATATATAATCGGCTCTAAACATTTTATATATCCTGTTGAAACGACTGGACTGGATATATCATCAACAGATATCAGGAGAAGGATTAAAAGGGGTATGACTGTCAAATACCTCTTGCCAGAATTTGTAGAGGAGTATATTAATAAAAATAGGCTTTATTTATAAGTAAGGAGACAAAAACTGAAATTAAAAGATAAGGCATTTTTAAGTTATAGTGCTGCAGTTGATAAAAAGGCTCTGGATATTGTTGTCTATGATATAAGAGGATTGTCTTCTATTGCCGATATATTTATGATATGCAGCGGCACATCATCCCGTCAGGTTCAGGCAATTGCCGATGCTGTAAAGGAGGAGATGGATAATAGAGGTATCAGGTGTCATCATATAGAGGGTTATGAAAGCGGGAGATGGGTTCTTCTGGATTATAACGATGTAATTATCCATATTTTTTATGAGGAGACACGAAGGTTTTATGGTCTTGAGAGATTGTGGGGTGATGCCCCTGCTATAGTTTTTGATTCACCCAGTTAGATAAAAACATTCGATAGAATTATCTCAAATCGATAGCAAATATCTAACGGGGTGAATCAATTAAGAAGGTTCATGATGCGGAGAAAAATTGAGATTAAAGAAAGGAGTTAAAGGGGAGATATGAAAAAGGACAGGTTAAAATATTTTAAGAAAAAGCTGTTGGATATAAGAAAGGAATTGGCTGGGGATGTGGAAAAAAGCAGGCAGTATAGCCATGAAGAGGTTGATGGCGATGTGCCTGACATAAATGATGATGCCAGCAGAACATATTCCCGTCAGGTGATCCTGGAGCTTGGTGAAAGGGAGAGGGAGCAGATAAAAGAGGTTGATGAGGCATTGGAGAAGATTGAGAGTGGAGAGTATGGTTTATGTGTTGAATGTGGAGAGGATATACCCGAGAAACGGTTGGAATTGATACCTTATGCTAAGTGGTGTGTTGACTGTAAGGAGAATCTGGAATCAAAAGGGAAAACTCAGTAATCAAAGGTGACGGCAGAAGATTAACCTGATATTTTATTGTATAGAAAAAATAAATTTTTTTACCGCAAAGGCACAAAGACGCAAAGAAATTAAATTTGTTAAAACATATTACTTTGCGCCTCTGCGTCTTCGCGGTTAATTAAGTTTTTTTATTCTTCGTTTTCAGATACGATATTGTAAGCCTTAAGTTTTTCCCAGAGATTCTTTCTGCTTATACCCAATATTTTAGCAGCCTTTATCCTGTTCCAGTTTGTCTTTTCCAATACCTTCATGAGGTGGGTCATTTCAGTCTTTGATATCACATCTTTTAATGAAGGTATATCTTCATCCCTGAGCGAGATAAACCCGTCCTTTTCAACTGCCATCACAATATCATATGCATTAATTGTATCAGATGTTGAAAGCGCCACTGACCTCTCAATGATATTTTCCAATTCCCTGACATTTCCCGGGAAATCGTAGTCCAACAGGCATTTCAATGCCTCTGGCGTGATTTTCACGAGCCTGCTCAGTTTTTTATTAAACCTTTTTATAAAATAATCTACGAGGAGCGGGATATCCTCTTTTCTCTCCCTCATCGGCGGTATATGGATTGGTATGACCTTTAATCTGTAATAAAGGTCTTCACGGAATTCTCTGTCCTCAATCGCCTTTTCAAGATTCTTTCTGGTTGCCGATATTATGCGGACATCTACTTTAATTGTCTCCTCGCCTCCGACCCTTTCAAACTCACTCTCCTGTATAGCCCTCAGCAGTTTTACCTGTATGGACATCGGAATCTCTCCAACCTCATCAAGGAATATAGTTCCATCTTTTGCCATCTCAAACCTTCCATATCTTCTCTTTATCGCACCGGTGAAAGACCCCTTCTCATGGCCAAAGAGCTCGCTTTCAAGGAGCGTCTCAGGGAGTGCAGCACAGCTAACCTTTATAAATGGATTTTTCGCCCTCTTACTTTTAAGGTGGATTATATTTGCAACAAGCCCCTTACCTGTTCCGCTCTCTCCTGTGATTAGTATATTTGAATCTACCTTGGATACCCTTTCTATTAAATCAAACACCCCCTGCATCATATTGCTTTTGCCGATTATATTTAGGAGAGAATGGTCATCGCACTGATTTTTAAGTGCAGCATAATCATTCTTTAGTGTCTGATAGTCTATTATCTTTTTTATTCTAAAAATCAGGTCATCTGTATGGAAGGGCTTTGTTATGTAGTCATAGGCACCAAATTTTATTATCCCTACTGCATCCTCTATGTTGCCAAAGGCTGTTATCATTATTACCTCCGTATTGGGATAATAATTCTTTACCTCTTTAAGCACATCAATGCCGTTAATTTTTGGCAGCCTTATATCAGATATGACAATATCGAAATTGTTTTTTTTAATGAGATTTAATCCCTCATGGCCGTCTTCGGCTGCGGTCACAGGCCAGCCCATCTTCTTAAGGCTGTCAGATATGGTGATTCTGAGTATCTCATCGTCTTCTATTAATAGTATGTTTGGATTGAGCATAAAAAAGCCTTCAACCGGCTGCTGGTGTTTTTATTTTGGGTATAGTAATAGTAAAAGTAGTCCCTCTATTCACTTTGCTATTTACCTCTATTCTTCCCCCAAGCCTTTCTATTATGCCATAGCTGACAGACAGACCGAGCCCTGTTCCTGTCCCAACATCTTTAGTTGTAAAGAACGGGTCAAATATCCTGCTCAAGTTCTCTTGCGGGATGCCTATTCCGGTATCCGATATAGCCACAACAAGCTCATCTCTTTCTTCCATACTTTTTATTGTCAGGATGCCGCCGCTGTCAGTAATTGCCTGTATTGCATTGATAATTACATTAAGAATGACCTGCTGTAAATGGTTATAATCCAGTATAAATTTTTTGCTGTTCGTATTTAAGTCAAGTTTTAATTCTAAATTTCTCTCCCTTATTTTATATTCAACCAATTTCAGAGTCTCTGTGATTATCTCATCAAGGTTGTGAGGGGAGAATTCAAATTGGTGCTCCTTTGCAAAATCAAGCAGATTTCTTATAACAGATTCTATTCTGTTCAGCCCCTTTTCCAAAAGGGGGATGTATCTCTTTCTGACATCCTCATCATTTCCATCGGTATTTAGTGTCCTTAAACAATTTTGCATCCCCCCCAATGGATTATTTATTTCATGGGCTATTCCTGTTGATAGCTGTCCTATTGCAGCGAGCTTCTCTGTCCTGTTCATCTGATGCTGTATCCTCTTCTGTTCTGTAATATCCCTTGCGATTCCAAGCAGATCTGTTATATTGCCACTTTCATCACTTAGGGGTGACGAGCTTATAACTACATTTCTTATTTCACCCTTCTTATTGAAAATTTCAACCTCGTATATCTGTTTTATGCCGTCTTTTATTGACCTGTTGAACCTTTTGCCTTCATGTTTTGGTGCAAGGATACTGAATATTGACTGCCCTATAAGCTCATCCTTTTTATAGCCCCAGTCTTCAATCTTTTGATTTAGGTAAGTAAATGTTCCGTCTCTGTTTACTATGTATATGACATCATTGGCATTTTCTAAAAGGTTCTGCAGATAGTCTTTTGTCTCTTTAATCTCCTTTGTCCTGTCCTCTATCATTTTCTCTAAATGCTCACTGTATTCCTTTAATTCTTTCTCCATCTTCTTTTTGACTGTAACATCCCTTACGATCATTACTGAGCCTATAGTTTTTTCTCCTGCCTTTATAGATGTGGCAACTATCTCAACCGTCTTTTCCCCTAATGTGGATGTTGTAAACCAGGGCATTTTATCAGGCTGTTTTATTAGTTCTCCCACCCTCTCAGGCCTTCCATGGCAGGGGAATATGCTTTTTTCAATGATATGTTTCTTGTTTACTCCAAGTATCTCTTCGGCAGCAGAATTTACTATTATGACCTTATTCTCATCATCTGCCACAATAATCCCATCCCATACGCTAAGTAATATGCTCTCTAATTTATTCTTTTCTTCTGACAATTTGCTGTAAAGCCCTGTCAATCTTCCCGCCATCTTGTTAAATTCTGTTGCCAGAGAGGAAATCTCATCACCTGTATTTATATCTAACCTATGCTCAAAATTTCCCTTTCCAATGAGCTCTGCCCCCTCTTTAAGGAGGAGTATAGGCTTCCCAATTTTATTTGATGCATAGATGCCAAGTGTGGAAAGGATTGATACCATAATAATGCCGCTTAATAAGACAAGGAATAAGAGCCTGTTAATGGGAGAATAAGTCTCAACTGGATGTTGTCGGACAAATATAAACCATCTTTTCTTGCCAAAGCTCAAGTCAAAATCGTATGTAAGTTTAACAGGTGCAAAGCCTATTATAGAATCCCTTCCACCATGTGCATCATCTTTGGCAATTGCCCATCCGGGTTTACTACTTATTATCAGGTTCATTAAATCTCTATCAATCGTATGGCTCCTTGGAGGGAATATGGGACACATTATAATTGACCCTTCAGAGTCAACTAAATTAGCATGCCCCGTTTTATCAATCTGGACATCTAATATTATCTTATAGAGGGTTTCTATTTTTAAAATGGTTTTAATAATGCCGGTTGTATTTCCATCTTCTATTACCGGGATAACTATAGTAATTAGAGGCTTTCCGTCTTTGTCATCAAAATAGACATCACTTAAATATACTTTATTGCTTTTACCTGAAAGTATATCTTTAACAATTTCTTCGTCACTCTTTTGAAACATGAGTGTATTTTGGTTTTCAGTATCAGAGGCAGCTACCGGAATTCCATTTTTGTCAGTTACATATATTACTATGTATTTTTCCTTGTTATGATTTTTGAACTCTTTCAGATGTTCAGATGCCTGATTGTCTAAAGAAGGGTTCGAGGATACGAGGGTTTGAGGGTTCAAGTATGTTTTTGCTTGACCCCTAGATTCCATATTTGACCTTTTAACAGCATCTCTTATATCAGGCGAGAAGGTAAGATTGTGAAGCTCATCTATCTCTCTATGTAATATGATATTGACCTTGTCTGCGGTCTCCTTTGCAATCTCCTTAAAATTGGCACCTATGGAATTTCTTATAACCTTAGTACTGCCGATTGATATAAGAAATATACCAAGGACTAAGGGGAGAAGCCCCACTATGACCATTGTGGAGACAAGGCTTCGCCTGATACTCTTTTTTCTTATTATTTCAATTATGGGATTGATATATTTTTTTATGTTCATGTAATTATAAGATTAGCCACGAATGAACACGAATTTCACGAATATACGAATGGCACGAATAAAAACTAAAATTGAAAGTAAAAATATTTTCTGTAATTAGTAGTTATTCGTGTAATTTGTCCCATTCGTGTTATTCGTGTTCAAGTCTTTGTTCTTCCCGTGAGACTTTTTAAATGAAATACTACCGACTCTCCCAGAGCCTCTAAATTATAGCCGCCTTCAAGGACTGATACAATCCTTCCTTTGCAGACCTCATCTGCCGCTTTGCAGATAATATCTGTTAATTTGCCAAATCCTTCGGATGTAATATTCATTGACCCAAGTGGGTCATCTATATGTGCATCAAAACCAGCAGAAATCATAATCAAATCAGGCTTATAATTGATTATCTCAGGATAAATCCTCTTTTTAAAGAGAGAAATATATTCCTTATCACCCTGCCCATGCGGCAGAGGGAAATTCATTGTAAACCCTTCTCCATCTCC
>JACRGN010000023.1 GCA_016234205.1 Nitrospinota bacterium
CTATGTTTAGGTTGGCATAGAAAAGCTTGCACTGTAAAGGGTCTTGGTGTCCCATCATGTTTTTGACCTCCTCTATGGCGGCTATTATACTTTAATTAATGATGAATTTATAGGATTAAGAGGGTTTGGGCAACAGACTGTAAAGACCTGACCCCCATTTCTATAACAAACCGCTCCACATTGACGCTTTTCTGTCATGCAGTTTGCAAATACCCTCAAGCCACACACCAGACGCACAAGTGAGCGTGGTAGTAGATGTATATAAAGGGACGAAAACGATGCGTTATGTGGTTTTAAAAAATCGTTCAACTTAGGTTAGAATTAAATCCTTGCCAGCACCCCTTTATTTACTTCTGCAGCCTTATCTTTTCCTGATAAAAGTTCTACAAGTTTAAAGGCAAATTCAATGGCGGTGCCTGGTCCCTGGCTTGTGACAATATTGCCGTCAACAACAACCCTTTCATCCGAGACTTTTTCTCTGGTAAGCTTATCCCTTACACTTGGATGGCTTGTAATATTTTTTCCTGCGGTGATGCCTATAGCTGAAAGAACAGTAGGTGCGGCACAGATGGCTGTTGTGAATTTCCCTTTTTTGTATAGCCTTTCAACTATCTCTTTTATGCGTGGGTCTTTTTTGAGATTTTCAGTTCCGACTGCACCACCGGGGAGGACTATCATATCAAAGTCCTGATTCTTTGCAGAATCCAGAGATGTGTCCGTCAAGACTTTAATCTTATTTCTCCCTTCTATTGGACTATCAACTGTCCCTGCCATTACTACTTCAATTCCTGCCCTTCTTAGAATATCAACGACTGCAAGAGCCTCTACCTCTTCAAATCCCGGTGCTATTGGTATTAAAACCCTCTTCATAATTCACCAACAATTATTTAATCAACCAACCTGCAGCAAGCTGCAGGTTGTGAACGGTAATTTTATTTTACCCCACACCCTAACCCTCTCCCTCCAGGGGAGAGGAAATATATGGAATACAAGTTAAACAAGTAGTGGTGCCAGAATGAGAGATACAATTGCCATCAATTTAATTAATATATTCATTGCAGGCCCTGATGTATCTTTAAACGGGTCGCCGACAGTATCACCAACTACTGCAGCCTTATGTGCATCCGAGCCCTTCCCGCCAAGATTTCCCTTTTCTATATATTTTTTTGCATTGTCCCATGCACCGCCTGCATTTGCCATCATAATTGCAAGGAGGACGCCGGCAACTGTTGCACCTGCAAGCATTCCGCCAAGTGCTTCAGGACCGAGTATAAAGCCGACAAGGACAGGGGCTGCAACAGCCGTGATACCAGGGAGTATCATCTCTGTCAGGGCTGCCTTTGTGCTTATATCAATACACTTTTTAACATCTGGTTTTACGCCTACCCTGCCTTCAAGGAGTCCTGGAATCTCTCTGAACTGTCTCCTGATTTCATTGACCATCTTGAATGCCGCCTTGCCGACAGATGTCATTGTCAATGCACCGATAAAGAATGGAATAATGCCCCCTATCAATAATCCTATAACAACATAGGGGTCTGTTATGAGTATATCAAAGGACTTGCCTAATTTTACACTTATTGCCTGAGTATATGCAGAGAATAGTGCGAGTGCAGTCAGTGCGGCAGAGCCTATGGCGAAGCCTTTACCAATGGCTGCTGTTGTATTGCCGAGGGCATCAAGGCTGTCTGTTATTGCCCGGACATCTTTACCGAGGTGGCTCATCTCAGAGATACCGCCTGCATTATCTGCAATTGGTCCATAAGCATCAACACTCATGACTATGCCAACTGTTGCAAGCATGCCTACCGCTGATATGCCGATACCATATAAACCACTCGTATAGTTTGCTACAAATATTGCTGCACAGATTGCGAGGACAGGCAATGCACAGCTCTCTAAACCAACTGCTATGCCGGCTATAATATTTGTTGCAGCACCAGTCTGGCTTGACTCTGCAATCCTTTCAACAGGTTTAGCAGATGTGTAATGCTCTGTAATGAGTCCTATCGCAATTCCGCCTACACAGCCTGAAAATACTGCCCAATAGACACCGCTATTTACACCAAGATAATAGACCACGGCATAACCAAAAACGAGAAAAAGTCCTGCTGCTACAAATGTAGCATAACGTAGAGCAGAGGCGGGGTCGTATTTCTCAAGAACATTCATGGATAGTATCCCTATGACTGATGCAAGAAGCCCTACCATTGCAAGAACAACCGGCAGGGACATGAGTGCCATTGCCGAACCGAGTTCTGCTATTTTTGTGCCTGTAAATGCGGTAGCACCGATTGCAATACTCGCAACAACGGCACCAACATAAGATTCAAATATATCGGCACCGAGCCCTGCGACATCGCCGACATTATCGCCGACATTGTCTGCAATAACACCGGGGTTTCTTGGGTCGTCCTCAGGTATGCCTGCCTCAACCTTTCCGACTAAGTCCGAACCAACATCAGCCGTCTTTGTGTATATACCTCCTCCGACCCTTGCAAAAAGGGCTATAGAGGAGGCACCCATTGCATAGCCGTTTATAATTGCAGCAGTCTCAGGTTTGCCGTAAAGGTAGAAGAATATACCAATGCCGACAAGCCCTATGCTTGCAACAGAAAGCCCCATTACAGAGCCGCCGAGGAATGCAATAGAGAGTGATTTTGCTGTATCGGGTTTATAAAGGTTTGCAGCCTGTGCCGTCCTGACATTTGCCTTTGTCGCTGCCTTCATCCCGAAGAACCCTGCCAGCATGGATGATACTGCCCCCCCGACATACGCAATGCCGGTCGGGACATTTATAAATATTGATAATGCAACGAAGATTAATACTATAAATGCAATAAGGATTGTATATTGTCTTTTGAGATAGACCATCGCACCTTCATGTATCATCTCCGCTATCTCTCTCATCCTGTCTGTCCCATCAGGCTGTTTCTTAATATGTCCGTAAATCCACAATGCAATCAAAAGTCCGCCTACCCCAAACAATGGTGCCAATGCAGTAAACTTTTCCATCATTTTTCTCCCTGAATAAAAATTAGCCACAGACTTTCACGGACTTAACAATATGAAGATAAGATGATGAGAAGTTAAGAAGTTATGAGGTTTTGCAATTTTCATCTTCCAATCTTCTTAGCTTCTCAACTTCTTGTTTTGATTTAGTCTGTGTTTGTCAGTGGCTATTTGTTTTTAGAATCTCCTTTACCAACTCAATTGCCTTTTCAATCGAGCCGTCTATAATCTCCAGTTCATCCCTGTGAAATGGACTCAGGACATAGTCTGATGCTTCAACGCCTTCATGTGGTCTGCCGACACCTATCCTTATCCTGTGAAAATCACCTGTGGCAATGCACCCTATTATTGACCTTATTCCCCTGTGCCCTGCATCACCGCCACCAAGCTTCTTTTTAACCTTCCCGACTGCTAAATCAATGTCATCATGGATGACTATCAAATCTGAGGCTGAAAGGGAATAATCGGAGAAGATTGAAATTACAGCAGCCCCGCTTCTATTCATGTAAGTCTGGGGTTTTGCAATAATGACATCTTCCCCTTCTATTACACCTTTGCCGATAAAAGAAAAGTGACCCTTTTTATTTATCCTGATTTTGTATTCTGAGGCTAACCTGTCTACAGCAATAAATCCAATATTGTGGCGGGTATATTCGTATTTCTCACCATAGTTGCCCAGTCCTACAATAATTTTCACATTTCCTTTTTGCCACGGATTTTCACAGACTAAAATAAAAGCAAAAACTTAATTTAACCACTGAAAACACTGAAAAAATAAAGAATTTTTAAGAACTTTTTTAATTTTTTTCCTGTGATTTCAGTGTCTTCAGTGATTTCCCCATTTCTCCTTAATCTATTTTCTTTAGTCTGTGCAAGTCTGTGGCTAATTTATTCTTTCTTCTTTTTCTTTTCTTCCGGCTTGGCTGCCTTTTCTTCAGTCTTTCCCTTTTCTTCTGCCTTCCCCTTTTCTTCAGCAGGTGCTGCTGCAACTGCACCCTCAACAGGTACTGCCTCTGCCGCAGTAACTTCAGCCTTAACCTCTTCTTCCTTCATCACGCTTACCGATGCTACGGTTGCATCCGGGGTTTCAAGTATTTTAATACCCTCTCCAGCTATGACATCTTTTATATGTATGGCATGTCCAAGGTCAAGATTAGATACATCAATTGTTATGTCATTTGGAATGTTGGAAGGCAGACATGATACCTTTATCTCCCTCATCTGCTGGCCTAATACACCGCCCTTCTCTTTTACACCAACAGGCTCGCCAATCAGTTTTACCCTGACCTTTACCCTTATCTCTTTATCCATGGAGATTTCCATGAGGTCGGCATGTAAAAGCTCTCTCCTCAAGGGATGTTTTTGTAAATCCTTTACTATTGCAGTGCAGTCCTTTTTCCCCTTGCCTTCAAATTTGAGGTTCAGAATGGCGTTTCTACCTGCCACATTCTCCAGTATCTTAATCAATTCTTTTGAATTTATGGCGATGGAATGATTGCTTTCCCCCCCATAAAGGACGGCTGGAATAAAGCCATCCCTTCTCATTTTCCTTGCATCACTCTTCCCAAGATGCCCTCTTTCCTTCACACCCAATTGTAATGTTTCCATTTTCAAAACCTCCTGATAAATTGTTTTTAACTAAATAGCGAACTCACAGATGTGGCGCTATGTATCCTTTTAATTGCCTCTCCTAAGAGTTTTGATACAGATAAGACCTTAATCTTATTGCATGACTTCTGATGGTCATTTAATGGTATTGTGTTTGAGACAGTAACCTCCTTCAATGGGGAATTTGATATCCTGTCTATTGCAGGGCCCGATAGGACAGGGTGTGTGCAGCATGCATAGACTTCCTTTGCCCCATTCTCCAGTAAGGCATTAGTTGCCTCAATTAAAGTCCCGGCAGTATCTATAATATCATCAACAATCATCGCCCTTTTGCCTCTAATATCACCAATTATATTCATAACTTTGGCAACACCGGACTTGTCCCTTCTCTTGTCTATAATTGCCAAAGTTGTATTAAGCTTTTTTGCAAATGCCCTTGCCCTCTCAACACCACCTGCATCAGGCGATACAATGACAAGGTCTTTTATCTTCTTTTTTCTTATATACTCAATCAGCATAGGGGCTGCATACAGATGGTCAACAGGCAGATTGAAAAATCCCTGAATCTGGCCTGCATGTAGGTCCATCGTAAGAACCCTGCTTGTTCCGGCGGCAGTTACAAGGTCAGCCACAAGCTTTGATGTTATCGGCACCCTCGGTTCAACCTTCCTATCCTGACGCGCATATCCATAATAGGGGAGTACAGCGGTAATTCTCTCAGCAGATGACCTCTTTAGGGCATCAATCATTATGAGGAGCTCCATCAGGTTCTTATTTACAGGGTCGCATGTCGGCTGAACTACAAATACATCACTCCCTCTTACATTCTCTGTAATCCTTACCCCTATCTCTCCATCTGAAAAATCATAGATATGAGATTTTCCAAGCGGTATGTGAAGATATTTGCATATCTCTTTGGCAAGGGTGATATTCGCCCTCCCTGAAAATATAAGCAATTCTTTATGTGACACCTATTCCTCCAGATTAAAGCAAGGCTAAGGTTAAGGCTAAGAAAACCCCTGAATCTTAACCTCAACCTGAACCTTAACCTTTTATTTTCTCCACTGACTGGGGCGGGAGGATTCGCCTGCTACGGCTTTACCTTCCTGCTAAAGCCTGCGTAGGCTCACCTCGTCAGCCTGACGCAGGCATCCCTGCCTGCTTTTCCTCGCACCTGCTCGGCGGCTTCCTCGCTTCGAATCCTCCCGAACAAGGTATATACTACATATACTCTGGCTGGGGCGGGAGGATTCGAACCTCCGAATGCGGGTTCCAAAGACCCGTGTCTTACCGCTTGACGACGCCCCAAAAAATGTTGATGAGTTATGAGTTAAACAAAACTCATAACCCATGAACTCACCAACTCATTAACTGAATTACACCGATGTTCCCTTTGTTTTCAGCACATTATTATATTCTTTTAACACACTCTCCTCAATCATCTTACGGGTCTCATTATTGAGAGGATGTGCTATATCCTTAAATGTCCCGTCCTTTCTCTTTTTGCTGGGCATAGATACAAATAACCCATTATTTCCGCTTATCACCTTGATATCTCTTACCACAAAGCAGTTATCAAAGGTTATGGATACATAAGCCTTCAGCTTTTCTTCTTCTACAGGACTTACCCTTACTTCTGTAATCTGCATCAGACAATCACCTCCCCTGGATATATTTTATCTAAGCCGGTCAGAGCTTCGGTAAGAAACAGAGACCACTCTTCTCTTTTAAGCATCTCACCCGCCTGTTTTGCCGAACTATAATCTTTAAAAATGCCAAAGACAGTGGAGCCGCTTCCCGACATTAAAGAGCCGTAGGCACCCGCTGACAGCAGGAGTTCCTTCATCCTGCCGATAACATCATACTTTTCCATAACCACAGATTCAAGGTCATTGGATAGGATATCCCTTATATCCCCTATCGCTCCTTTTTTAGATATAAATTTTTTTATGTTAATATTTTTTCTCTCTTTTGTCAACTCCAATTTAAGGTTCTTATATACCCACTCGGTTGATATAGAGAACCCTAGATTAAGAAGTATAACATAAAATTTATCGGCAACAGGAAGGATTTGCAGTTCATCCCCCCTTCCTGTCCCCAACGCACGGACACCTGAAAGAAAAAATGGGACATCAGCCCCGAGCAGTCTTGCTATTGACAACAACTCCTCCTTTGGAAGCTTCAGTTCCCATATATGGTTTAAACCGAGCAGTGTTACTGCCGCATTACTGCTTCCGCCGCCGAGTCCTGCCGAGACGGGTATATTCTTATCTATCTCTATCTTCACACCTTTTTTAACCCCTGTCCTCTCTCTTAAAAGATAGGCTGCCCTGTATGCGAGATTTTTTTCATTTAATGGGATATTTTTGTTATTGCTGTATAATGTTATTCCACTTTCAGATTCAATCAATGTAATATCATCATAAAGGCTGACCATCTGAAAAATCGTTTCAATATTATGGTATCCGTCACTCCTCTTTCCAACTACTTTTAATCCAAGATTTATCTTTGCAGGGGATTTAATTTTAATAGTTTTCACTTCTAAATTCCTTTTCAGCCACAGACTTTCACTGACTAAATTTCTCAACCTCTTTTATTCAAGTCTGTGCAAGTCAGTGGCTAAATTCCTAATTTAAATTTATAGCCTCTGCATCTTCAGGGATTGTAAGATTGAATACAGATTCTTCCATTTCTGTATTTATTTCTATGTCTGTATATTCAACAGTCATTAACAGCCCCCTTGGAGGGAGTAATATCTGCCTCTTGAAGGGGAAGAGATATTCCCCTAATTTTCTGTAATCGGAAAAGATTATAAATTTTACGACTTTTCCAGTATCATCATATCTCTTTATGGCAGTTGTGGATAGATTGTTCGGTTCAAACCGTATCTCATCATAAGATTTACTGCCGCTTAACTGTGTCTTTAAAATGTATGAACTATTCTCTTTTGTAAGGCGCATATCTTCTGTTCTGTTATTTTCAATAGATTGTCTTCCTGTAAGGAGATTGGCAATCTCAAGGGGAGACAGGTATATGCCTGTTATTTTATGTAAGACCTCAGGCGAGGCATCCCCTCTATAAAATTTATTTTCATTTATATTGTAGATTGTAACTGCATTACTGTCAGATACCATTATTAATAAAGGCTGGCCTGTTATATTTAGGGATTCCAGCCTGATATGAGAATCCCCGTTTATCACTATTGCCACCTTTACCCTCTGTGTTGAATTGTTGGATATGATATTTATGCTTGCAATACCTCTGATATTTTTTATTTTATTGTTTCTCTCACTGATTAGATCAATTATTGAACTAACAGAAACGGCGGGGGATTCGGGATGAATTATTGTTTTTTCAATCTTTTTATAGGAACAGCCCGATGAGTGCAGACAATATGTAATAAACAGTAAGAGGTAAACTATAGACGAAATAGAGTTATTTCCCCTTCTCGTCTGCTTAATGCCTGTAGTCATTTCTGAGACTTATTCCTTAAAAGTTTGTTTACCTTTTTTAATTTCTCCTCTATTGCACTGCTCTTCTCTTGCTTAAGGGATTTTTCCCATGCATCTTTTGCTTTTTCATAATTATTCATCTTGAAATATGCCTCTCCAAGATGGTCGTGCATGGTTGGGTCATCAGGGACAAGCAGGACAGCTTCTTCCAGTTTTTCTACTGCTTTATCGTAGAGCTCCTTTTTGTAATAGACCCATCCGAGGCTGTCAAGAAAATATCCGTTGTCAGGCTCAAATTCTAATGCCTTCATTATGTGTTCCAATGCATCATTAAGATTAATCCCCATCTCTGCATAGATATAGCCGAGATAATTATGAGCACTTGGATGGTCTTCATTCAACTGCAATGTCTTTTTCATCTCTTCAATACATTTCACATTCTCTTTTAGCCTTTCGTAAATAACACCAAGCCTGAAGTGATAGGTATCGTTTTCTGGCTCCATTTCTATTGCCTTTTTTAAATTTTCTACGGCATCCGTGTATCTCTTTTCGTTGTATTGTGCGACTCCAAGATAAAAGTACAATTTCGGGTCATTAGGTTCCACCCTGATTGCACGGTTTATCATATCAATAGCCTCTTCTGCCTTTTTCAATTTTTCGTATATCTGGCTGATGTGGAGCATGATATCCACGGATTTCGGTTCAAGCTTTAGGAGTTTAAGCCACTCATCAAGGGCATCTTCATAGTTCTCCAGTTCTTCATAGATTGAGGCAATATAGAAAATAGCCTTGCCGTTTTTGGTGTCTGCCACCCTTGCCAGCTGAAATTCCTCTAATGCCCTCATTAAATCCTTTTGCTGATAATATATCAGCCCCATCTTGATATGAACCTCTACATTATCCGGAAAACTCTCGCTCAATTTTTTATATTCATTTAGTGCCTTGTCGTAAGCCTCTTCTTTTATATATATCTCTCCCAGCATATTATGGGCAAGCTCGTTATTCGGGTCAATTTCAAGTATTTTTTTATACATATCTATTGCATTGTCATGTTTCTTTTGGAGCTGATAGACCAGGCCGAGGTCCTCCATGACCTTCAGGAAGTTTGGGTGTATCTCAAGTGCCCTGGTAAAATGTTCCTCTGCCTTTGCATAATTTTTTGTCTTCGCATTTATTCTGCCGAGGTAGTAAAATCCCAAGATATAAGTTGGCTCTATATTTACTAATTTTTCTAATATTGCAATTGCAGAATCATAGTCCTTATTCTCAGCATATATTATCCCAAGATATAAATGGGCATCTTTAGCCTGAGGGTCTATCTCTATAACCTTTTTATATTCTTCAGTTGCGGCATCAAACTTTTTCTGGCTTGAATATATGCTCCCCTTTATCATTCGGGCGGATATAAAATTAGGGTCTATTTTTAGAGACTCTTCACATGCATCCAATGCCGATTTAATATCCCCCTTCCGTAATGATATTACGGCAAGATTTTTAAGTATGGCAAGGGATTTTGGGTCATAGAGTCTTGCCTTCTGGTATTCCCTTATTGCAGGCTCTATCTCATTGTGAAGCTCATTAATTAAGCCCGTAAGGTAATGATAGTATGCCCTGTAATCCTGAGGTATAAAGCCTTCCTTTGCAGCTGCCTGAAAGGTTTGTTCCTTCGTCTGTTTTGCAGGCTCTTTTAATTTGCCCCTGTAAGCTGCACATCCGAAGGAGAAAAAGATAATTAAAAGTAAGGATAAAAAATAAGGGATAGAAGGAGGAATATTTAGAATAGAGGGAAAGCCTGCATCTTGATTCTTCGCACCTGCCCGATATTTCTCAGCCCTCAATCCATGGTCTTTTGATGTCATGTCCTCTTTATAGCATTGGTTTTGGATATTATTCTCTGAATAGTCTTTTTTAAATCTGCATCCTTGATAGAAGGCATGTCAATATCAGGCAGTTCAGAGTTATTAGTTGGGAACTGTTTTTCAGTAAACTCTGAACTCCGAACTCCAAACTCCGAACTCTTAACATCTCCCAGTTTGAAATATATCTTATTTATTACAGTCTCGCCAATGGTGTTGTTTAGTTTATCTGTTATCATGGATTCTAAAAATTTTAGCTGCCTTAACCAGATATTGTCCCTTACATTTACAAAAAGTGTCTTTCCTTTAACATCGTCAGGCTGGGCTACATTGGATATGTGAGGTCCAACTGCCTTATCCCATATATACCATATCTGATGTGATTTTATCTTTGAATCAAGTCCAAGTTTCCGTATTGTCTCATTAAGAATTTCGCCTGTGCTTCTCATCTGAAAACACCTTCTTAACCACAAATTTTGCAGATGACAGCATAGCTGTCATTCCCGCGAAAGCGGGAATCCATGTATTAAATGAATTAGATTCCTGCTTTCGCAGGAACGGCGTCTGTGCAATCTGTGGACTGATTAAGCCTTTGTTCTGATTTCACAATATCAAATTACAAGCCTTTATGTCAACTCCCCGCTTAATTGAGGGCATGAGGTTAGCAAAGTGAATTGTAAATATGTGTTAGGCGAAAAGCTCCACTAAGAGGTTGGTTCAAGTGGAAGATGCCTCAAACGAATCCTCACAGTTTTTTATATATAAGAAAATTATAAAAACTTGACAGGATTAACAGGATTAATTTTTAAATATTTTTTATCCTGTTTTATACTGTATATCCTGTCTAAAATCAGGTTTTTGTTCTTATAGGTTTTGGTTATTCTTCGGTTATCTTACCATCTTCTTCTACCTTTAATGTTACCCATTCATAATTCTCTTTCTCAATCACTTTATCTATGCTTCTTTGTAATTGTTTATCGTTTTTATTTGTTTTCTTACCGTCTATTAAAATTATATTTTTCATTGCTCCATCTTTCTTTCCATTAAAAACTATATAGTCAACCGGATGAAAAATTACCTTTGAGTCATCAGGATTTAATTTAAGAGGATTGAAGATTTTATCAATCTTCTTAACCTTTTTGTCCGCCTCTTTTCTGCCCTTTTCTCTTGCCTTCTCTCTAATCCCAGACTCTTTCTCAACAAGTCTTTCAGATGCTAAATCAATTCTGTTTTGGGCAGACTCAACTTTTTGCAGCCAATCAGGCTCAGGTTTCTTTTTAAGATAAATATTACAATCACTCAACCTGAAAATTTCTTTAGTATTTGGACAGATACCGAAAATCTGTCTTTGAAGCGAAAAGTATTTTATAAGCTGGTTGTTCTCCATTTTAATAAACCTTGAAATCTACTTTTTTATTTTGAATTAACGACTTGATTTCCTTTTGAGTTTTATTGAGTTTTGCGTTTCCTGTTTTGATGTCTGTAAATATGATTTTAGAAACAACCCCTTTTTTATTTAGACCCTCAAAGATTACATAATCAATCGGGTCGAACAATGACCTGCAATCATTATGCTCAAATGGGAAGGTCTTAAATGCAGGTGCAATTCGTTCTAAAATTAAACCGATATTGACAGATTCTGCTCCCAACTGTGATTTTTGGGACATATTTTTCTCTGCTTCTCTTAATTCAAGACGTTGCCTTTTTAGTTCTTCAAGCATCTCCTTATAAATCTCCTCTGCCTCCGGTGGAAAGTCATCCAAATAAAATAAGTTTGCATCCTTCAATAAAATTTCCTCCCCGCAGCCGCAAGGACATTCGCAGTAAAATTTATTCTCCGAAAGAGTTTTGATGACCTCTTTCGCTTCTTTGTAATTGTTATTACTCATATAGCTTACAGAAAAACTAATTCTTTTTCTTTTTTTTCTTAATATCTATCTTAATATCCTTTTCGTCTAATATTTCATATATATATATTCAAATTTTATTCTTACTTATAAACTCACAGCTATATTGCCATAATGTTTCACCGCCTGTCTCAGAAGCATCCCAATCGCTGATATTTGAGAAAATTGCTTTATCCAGCCATTCAATTTCATATTTCATAAATGGCTCACCTGTAGATTTTGTTAAAACAAAAACTCCGCATACAAAGAACGCCCCGCCAATAGTATTTCCATACCAATCATCATACACACCACGTAAGGGGTGGGGAGAAACCGACCATCCCTCCCAATTTTTATAATTTTTATCCACCCATTCAGACATTAACCTTGGAGAGGCAAGCATTACATATTCTCCCTGAACCAATTCTCGCATGAATCGCTTTTGTTCTTGTGGCTCATCCTCATATTCATCTAAAACATAGTGAATAGCAGCCGGAAGATATGCTGATATATTTTTTAGAATTTTATCATCGCTTAATTCAGCCATTTTCTTTGCATGCTTGATGCTATAGAATTTTTCAGCCAATTCCCTCTGCCTCGGCTCCGTATCTGCCTCAAAACAACCACAACGTTTCTTTGCCAAAGACGGTTTTCCATCTCTAATATTTTTATAGATTTTATTCCAGTGAGCTTTGAAAGCCTTAATTATTTCTTTTTTTAATTGCTCGCTATCAGATGCCTTTGGCATACTTTTCTCCTGAAATAATTAGGGTGGCTATATCTCAATAGCATCAAATTTCTTTTTTCTCTTACTTGCCTCTTTTTGTAAAGAAGCATCCTTCAGATAGCTATCCCAATCTACGCCCTTGTATTCTTTACTGTAAGGAAATTTACCTGCCTTTAAATCAGAGAAGAACTGTTTAGCATCTAAATCTACCTCATCTTCAGACATATCTTCTTTTATAATAAGGAGCTTTTTAAGAACCTCAATACTAATTTCCCTAAGTAATTCTTCCTTTCCCTCTGCCTTTTCAATATCTGCAAATGATGGTGCAAAAAACTTAAATCCTGGCTCTGGAAGACCATTGGGTAGAGTAGGAATAAGGTGAGTAGGTATTGCTAATTTTTTACCAAATCTTTTTGCTTTCTCTGATAACTTGTCCCCCACATCACTCATAATAATAGGAACTTCCTCTGCAAAAAAACTGTCAAGAGCCAAATAAGTTACACCCATAACACCCTCCTTTATTTTTCAAAACTTATTCATAAATATTATCACAGCAAGGACATTCGCAGTAAAATTTATTCTCCGAGAGAGTTTTGATGACCTCTTTCGCCTCTTTGTAATTGTTATTCCTCATAGATATATACCCAAATTTTATTCTTTAACTACATTTTTAAAAAACTTTTTTATCTCTTGAAGCTTTTTCCTATAGCTCCAAAGAATTTCTCCTCGTCTATTTTGTGTTTTTCTCGGGTTAGTGGTCAGATAAATCGTACCTCTGGGATCGTTTGTCGTAACATTAGCGATCTGATATGAATCAAGCAAAAAAAAGACGAAGCGGGAGTTATCATCATCAATAGGCTGGTAACGAGTGTCCTTTTCTCCAATAAGAACTAAATATCTATAATCTTTCATTTTTTTATTACCATATACTCTGTGCCAAAGCCAACGCTTAGTCGGTGATACCGGATTAGGTGTATGTAGATTTGCAAACTTTACTTCCACTTTGGTTCCATCTTTCAGATCAATATCATGTGGTTTATTACCACCAGATTTTTCACCCTTCACAATTTTCACAATCAAAGATTCAGCTTTTAAGCCATCTATCATTTTGGGGTGGCTTCTCAACTCAAAATATTTACTTTCAAGCTCTTTTATTCTTTGAGTAAGTTTTGCTATTTTTTTATATTTCTGTAGGCACTTTGCACAATGCATAATGTATAGAAAAAACGAAATCTTAAGTCATATTATACCTTGCTAAAATCCGTGAGGTCATGAAAACATGCTTCACTTAAGATCGATAGAAAAAGAATATGTTTGTGTTTTAATTTTATATTTTTTCTCTCGTTGAAGCACAATGGAGAGCTTCGAGTCTATGCTACGGGCAAGAATAACACCCCTAATATTTGTTGCCCTCAATTTGTATTTTTTGATACAGGCATCCATGTATCTCTGGCAATGCTAATGCTGAGGTCTGTCGAACTGATTTATGTTTCTTTCCATGCATATTTAGTATTTTGCTTTCCCCTTACGTTCTAATTCAAGAAGAACACGAATGCCATGGTAAAAACATTCTTTTTGATATGCAATATCCCACTCCTTTAGTAAAGCCACTGCATCAATACTTTTTGCTTTGAGCAATTCACCTAACTCTTTTTCTCTTTTCTTACGAGATGCTTTAGCCCTTTCAATCCACATTGGCGGTATATTTGCTCCACCTTTTCGTATTAAATAATATCCATTTACAACACTTCCATTTGCTGCTTCAAATAATCCTGCTTCTCTTGGCATAGTAGCCTCCTTTCGTGGCTAAATAATAATAAAAAATTATGAAAGAACTCTATCAAATCAAAAAATGTAAGTCAATTGAAAAGACCGAAGACATTGAAAAGACCGAAGACCTCAAGTAAAAGAAAGTTACCTTGTGAGAGCTATCCCCGCCCTGATGAGAGGTAAATAATCAGGGTTTATGCTGAGACCTTTTTTATGACATCATGGGCGTTGAACAGCATAGGTCTGCCAGAACTGTGTGTGGTATAGAAGATTTAAGTGTTGTTGATTTTCCATCTTATAGACTTCATCATGACTACCAATGTCTATAAACAACACTTCACTTTTCTCAAGAAACTTAAAAATTACTCTGCAATCATAGGTAATACTGAATGACCAGAGTCCATCAAGTTTTCCTGTCAGTTTATGGGTTCTGAGGCAAGGATTGAAAGGGTTCTTGGTAAATAATTCCACCACCTTCCAAAACTTCTTTTTAGAGTCTGTTGCAAAAACCCTAATATTTTACAATAAAAACAACAGATAAGAGTATCAGATATTTGATATAATATATGCCATCAACGAACAATACTGGAGGGAAACAGATGGCATATAATTTCATAGAGTGTAATCGTGAA
>JACRGN010000165.1 GCA_016234205.1 Nitrospinota bacterium
CTTAGTCAGACAGGGGCATTAGATGCTGCACAAAAAATCGGTGAAATAATGGGGGTAGATGTATTTATAGCAGGGAGTGTAACACAGCTTGGAGAGCTTATAGAGATAGATTCAAGGCTGATAGATATTATAACTGGAAAGGTAATAACAGCCCAGAATGTATCGTCAGAAGGGCTTCAGAAGGTGCGCGAATCGGTAAAGGATATGGCAAATAAGATTGTAACCAATTATCACCTTCAGCTCGGCTCTCTCTTCGGCGTCGTCAATCCCCATGATACAGATATAACTATCGCACTTGAGAGTAACGGTAAACTATATACAAGTTCAAAGGCAAATAAAGAAAATGGAAGGTATAATTTTTCAGGACTTCTCGCTGGAACCTATCAGATAAAGATTCTCTCTGACAAATATGAAGCCTCTAACCTGCCCCAGAGTTTGGCTATAGTTGGGGGACAGAGGACTGAAGTGCCTGAAATACAATTAACTTCAAAAGAGGTTGCCAAAAAGCCTGTTTCTGAAATACCACCGCCTCACATTCAAACTCCAGCTCCTCCGCCTCCCCCACAAGAAGCTGTTACTATTGTAACTAAGCCTCCAACAGAAAAAGAACCTCCAGCACCAGCAGAGGCTTCAACTGTGGTTCCGCCTTCCACACCTGCACCTGAACCTGCTGTACCAGAAGAAAAAAAGGCTGAGTCAGGCAAGGCTGAAGTAAAAGATGAAAAACAAACAGAAACAAAAGAAGAGTCAGAAGTTGTTAAAACACCAAAAGGTGAACAATGAAAGTTATAAAAAAATTATTATATTATTCTGTCTTCTGTCTTCTGTCTTCTGTCTTCTGGATTTCTCCTTCATATTCCCAGCAGATGCATCGTGAGCCTGCCGAAACGATAACCAGTATTACAGTTGAAGGGATAGGGGCAATCGTAAAGGGAGACCTTGCAATAGCAAAGGATAATGCAGTAAATGATGCATTAAGGAAGGCAGTAGAGCAGGCAGTCGGGACATTAGTGCAGGCACAGACACTGGTTGATAAATACCAGCTTATAAGCGATGAGATATATACAAAGAGTCAGGGGTATATAAAAAAATATGCAATTATATCTGAAAAACCCGATTTAAATCAGGGGATATTAAAAGTAACTATACAGGCAGATGTATCAATAGGAGATATAAAGAATGACCTAAATGCCATTGGCCTCCTCCTTGAGAGAAAGAATAAGCCTCGCATGATGGTTATTATAGACGAAAAGATAGGAAGTGCAGAATCAGGATACTCTCCAAACCTTTCAGAATCTGAAACTGTAATCATCCAGAAATTTACAGAGAAGGGTTTTAATTTTGTTGACCAGGCTACAGTGAAAAAGAATATAAAGAGAAATATGGCACTGCAGGCAATTGCAGGTGATGACAGTGCAGCGGCAGCAATCGGGCTTGAATACGGTGCAGAGGCTGTTATAATAGGAAATGCAGTAGCAAAACTTGCAGGCAAAGGTATAGCGGGGACCGAGATGAAATCCATTCATGCCTCTGTAACTGCAAGGGCTGTGAAGGCAGATACAGGCGAGATACTTGCCACTGCGAGTGAAAAAGGGGCAACTGCTCATCTGGATGAGACTGCAGGTGGGTCTCTTGCAATAAAAAAGGCGAGTGAGAAGATAGCCTCCAGTCTTATAGACCAGATTATCACTAAATGGAGCGGAGAGGTTGGCGGACAGACAACTGTCCAGCTTGTCATAACAGGGATAGATTTTGTTGGACTGAATAAGTTCAAAACAATTATCCAGTCTCAGGTTCGCGGCGTTTTAAAACTTAATCAGAGGAGTTTTACTGCAGGGGTTGCAGTTATTGATATAGAGACGAGGACAAATGCACAATCAATGGCTGAGGAGCTTGCCATGAAAAATTTTGAGACATTCAAGGTAGAAATTATTGGGCTTTCAGCAAATAAAATTGATATTAAGGTGATACCATTATGAAAATAAATTTCAAATTTCAAATTTCAAATTTCAAATTCTTATGGATTCTTATCTCTTTCCTTTTTGTTTGCACATATGCCTATGCAAAAATAGAAGTAAAGACGGATAGTGCAGTTATCACATTTCTTGAGGGTAACGCTGAATATAAAAAGAAGGACGATGCTAAATGGAACACCTTAAAAAAAGATACACTCCTTAAAGAGGGGGATGAGGTAAAGACACTTGAAAAGACGAGGATTGAGCTTACACTGTCAGATAAGAGTGTTATGAGATTTGCCTCTAATACATCATTTATAATTACCCAGCTAAAATCTGCCAAAGGGGATAAGGGCGGGTCAGCAGGTGTAAAATTATTATTGGGCAAATTCTATGGAAATGTATCAAAAATGGCAAAGAAGGACTCTGAGTTTAAGGTTGAAACAAAGGTAGCAGTAGCAGGGGTAAGGGGAACGATTTACAGGGTTGATATGGAAAAGGACGATTCATATCTAACGAGGGTCTATGAAGGAAAGATAGAGGTCTCAAATCCGCCTTATGAAATCCCAAAACCTCAGGTTGTCGGCGGTCCCCAGCCGGTTCCTGGACCATCAAGGATAGAAGGCCCCAAACAGGTGACATTTGAAGAATGGGTAGAAATAGTCGGCGCACTTCAGCAATACTCAATAGCCCCTGACGGGACAAGAAAAAAGGAAAAGTTCTCTCTTGAAGAGGATATGAAGCTTGACTGGGTAAAATGGAATGTAGAAAGGGATAAGTTAGTGGAGAGGTAAGGTTGCTAAGAAATTCTCTAATTTATCTTCAGTCTCTATCTCCATTTCTATAAATTCCAACCCGTATAAATTCATCTTACTTTCATAAAACGGCCTGCTATTCCTCACTTGGCATTTTATGTTAATATTTTCTTCATCTGCACCAACACTGAAATCAAGCACCATAAGGTCACCGATTTTAAAGGGATAATCTGCCAATACGAGACAACCCCCAATACTGACATCAACTACAGTGCCATTTATAGGCTTAGGCTTTAAAAGTTCATCTTTCAATTCCTCACTCTGATAAATGCAGGTGAACATAAAAACTCCGAATCTCTTGTACCGCCGAAGCTCTTTTCTCTGTTCAACCTTCTCAGGTGAAGTTACTACTAACAAAGGATGCAAAGGGTCTGTTTTTTTTTCAATAACACTGCCCGCCCCTACAAGATAACCCTGTTTTTCATCAGCCTTGTATGTGAGCGAACACTTATCATTTTTATTAATTTTATCAAGGTATGGCAGCCAGCAGACAGGTACATCTACTGTAATTCTATCAGAGGATTTATCCACTGACACCTTCCCCTTAAAATTTATATCTTTTACATTTACAAATAAATATGAGCCTGTCTCACAAAAATTTTTGCCCATTATCTCAATCCAAGTACATCCTGCATATCATAAATTCCATGCGGCATGCCAACAATCCACAGTGCCGCCTTTACGGCACCCCTTGCAAAATTATCCCTGCTCTGCGCCTTATGAGTAATCTCAAGCCTCTCGCCAAGCCCGCCAAACATGACGGTATGCTCACCTACAATATCCCCCGCCCTTATTGTCTGTATTCCTATCTCTTCTTTCTTTCTCTCGCCAATATCGCCTTTCCTTGAATACACGGCAACCTTTGATAAATTCCTCTTAACAGAATCGGCTATAATCTCAGCCATCCTCATTGCTGTCCCGCTTGGTGCATCTTTTTTAAATCTATGATGCACCTCAATTATCTCAATGTCATATTCATCAGCAAGTATATTTGCCATATCTCTTATTACCTTGAACATAACATTTACACCAACACTCATATTTGGTGAAAGGATACACCTTATCTCCTTTGACAGGTCTCTTATTTTTTTTAATTGTTCATCAGAGAAACCGGTAGTCCCGATAACTATTGCCTTCTTCTCCTCTGCTGCAGCATAGAGATTTTCCAATGATGAGGCAGGGGATGTGAAATCAATAATGACATCGCACCCTTTTATAATCTCTGTAATATCATCCGAAATAGAGATGTTATTTTTCCCTATTCCGGCTAATTCACCCGAATCTTTACCGATAGATTTTGAACCTCTCTTTTCAGTAGCACCGACAAGATTTATACCCTCTGTCTCATTTATAATACTTATTATCCGGTTCCCCATCCTTCCCGCAGCGCCAGTCACAATTACTTTAATCATATTAACCCATATCCCTTCATTACGCCTTTAAGCCTCTCCAAATTCTTTTCAGACATTTGATAAAGTGGCAGCCTCATCTCGCCTGAGACCTTCCCCATTAAAGAGAGTGCAGTCTTGACAGGTATGGGATTCGTCTCATAAAACATGGCATCATTCAATTGCCTCATTTTGTAGTGAAATTCCTTTGCCCTGTTTATATTCCCTTTAAAAAACTCATTGCACATATTTGCCACATCTCTCGGGGCAACATTTGCAGTGACTGATATAACACCCATCCCGCCTATTGTCAGTAAAGGGAATGTAGTAAAATCATCACCTGACAGGACAATAAAATTGTCTCCGCAAAGTGCAATTACATCACTGACCTGCCTCATATCCCCTGTTGCCTCTTTTATGCCTATAATATTTTTTACCTTTGAAAGACGTCCAACAGTCTCAGAAAGCATATTCACACCTGTCCTGCCGGGGACATTATACAGGAACTGGGGTATATTTACTGATTCAGCTATTGCCTTATAATGCTGATACAATCCCTCCTGTGTAGGCTTATTATAATATGGCGTGATTAAAAGGGCGGCATCTGCACCTGCATCCTTCGCATGTCTTGTAAGCATTATTGCCTCTGAAGTAGAATTTGAGCCTGTCCCTGCAATAACAGGAATCCTTTTATTGACAATCTCCA
>JACRGN010000166.1 GCA_016234205.1 Nitrospinota bacterium
ACAAACAACTGGACATCATGTGAAAATTGTCATAGATACCCGACATGGACTTTTACTCATCCATCGGGTGGAACAGGGTGCGGGGCTTCAGGTTGTCATCTAACTTATAGTACGCCAACAAGGCCAGCGAATCATTCTACAAATGGATGGACAACTTGTGAAAACTGCCATAGGTATCCTACTTGGACATTTACACATCCAACAAGCGGTAGCGGATGTGGTGTTTCAGGCTGTCATTTAACTTACAGCACACCGTCAAGGACAGCAAGACATTCTACCAATGGATGGACAACTTGTGAAAACTGCCATAGTTACCCAACATGGACATTTGCTCACTCATCTGCAAGCTCAAATTGTTACACATGTCACTCAAGTAATTATCCATCTGCCCATAGCACATATAGCAGTCGCTTCGGGACAAGCTGTGAGAACTGTCACAGATATCCATCTTGGACAACGACAACATTCAGTCACTCTTTCACATCATTCCCGACTAACCACAAGGGGACTTCATCATGCTCACAGTGTCATGCCAGCCAGAATTACGGCAATAAAGGGGGATGCAGAGATTGCCATGGAGACAAGCATCATAAAAGCTATTCTAATGCCCAGTGTTTGAGCTGTCATCCTACTGGAAAGGGTGATTGATTATGAAGAAAATATTTTTAATATTAATGGTAATTTTTATATCCTCAGGTATTTCATCAGGGGCGGAATATCATGGACTTGTCTCTGTTGAAGACTATTACTCAAATGATTCCAGTTCAGCATATAGTTTCAATTTCCTTAACACTCGTTTAAGACTTGATGCTAATAAATTAAATGAGTCAGGAAATCTTTCATTCCACTTTGACGGGAGAGAGAGAAATAATCTTGGCACAAAGGACTATAACAGTAAATATATTAAAAGTGAGAGGATTGATACACTAAACCTTGAATATGCAGCCTCAGATAGATTTTACCTTGCAGTAGGACGTATGTGGCCCAGGGAGCTTTCACTTGAGAGAGTAGATGGTGTCAACCTTATATTTCAGAGTACAGCCTACGGCCTGGGATTATTCGGAGGGATGAAGCCAAACCCCTATACAGAAGAATTTAATTCAGAATACACAACAGCAGGTGGTTATCTCTTCTATCGCAAGGAGGATACTTCGGCAAGCCTTGCCTTTACAAGTAACGGCTATAAAAGTGGTGTAGACCGTCAATATATATATGGACAATTATCTTCCTCTCTGACTAAAATTTTAAGATTCTACGGCTCAGTTACAGCCGACAATAACCAATTGACAAATAACACAGACCTGACTAATTTAATTTTAGAACTTTCCTACAGGCCAACTTATGGCAGAAACCTAACATTTGGTTTTAACCAATTCCGCTCATTTAGACTATACAAGTCTATGGAATTTGATATTGCAAATACAGAGCAGCAGTCCTATTATGTAAGGGGTGATTACCGTTTCTATGACAGATATACTTTATACGGTAAATATGAACGTCAATCCCTGCAATACAGGGCATACCTGACTGAAACAAAAAGCTCAAATATCTATCAATTGGGAATGAGGAATGATAATTTGATGAATAAAGATATAACATTGGATATTAATGCCATTATGGCAGACAGCTACAGTTCAAGCTATAATTCATATAATGTGGAGGCGGGTAAATTCTTCACCGAGAGGTTTCAGATGGTTTTCAACGGCTCTTATATGCAGACAAAATATACATTTACCGATTATACTGATACAGTTACAAACTATGCTGCTTATGGCTATTGGTTCTTAAGCAAGAAATGGAATCTTTCAGTCTCCTATGATGGAAGACAGGGAAAGGACTATTCTACAAATACCGTAATATCCCGCATTACCTACAAGTTTTGATTCACCGCAGAGACGCAGAGACACAGAGAAAAATAAAATTAAACATGACACAGATTTTCACAGATTACAGCATCGCTGTCATTCTGAGGACAAAGTCCGAAGAATCTCAAAACATAGATTCCTCGCTTTGCTCGGAATGACATTTCTGTGTTTGTCTGTATCCAAATTTAGTTTTTAAACCTTTTTTTCTCTGTGACCTCTGTGGTTAAATTATCTTTGATTTATGCCTTTCCAAATTTCTTCTCAATCTGAATACCTATTTTTGTTAGAAATTCATTTGGGAGTTCCCCCCCCGCAAATATATAAATATAATCATTTGGAAATACCTTTATTTCTTCACCAACTGTAATCTTTACATCCTTTTCCCTAATCTCTTTAAGATTTGAGTTAAAGATGACCTTTATTAATTTCTTTGAGACTGCTTCATCAAGACGCTGTTTATTCATTGGTTTAATACGGCTAAATGACTCACCTCTGTATGATAAAATTACATTATTCCCCGGCTGGTTTGCCAGTGCCATAGCTGTCTCCACTGCACTATCACCGCCGCCGACAACAAGGAGATTCTGATTCCTGTGCTGTTCAGGCTCCAATAGCCTATAAGTTACCTTTGGCAGATTCTCACCCAAAGCTCCAAGTTTTCTTGGTGTTCCTCGGCGCCCTATAGCCAATACCACTGTCCTTGACAGATATTCACCCTTAGTAGTTATAACTCTAAAGTTTCCATTCTCCTGCTTTAATTCAAGCATTTTCTCATTAATATTTATTTTTAGACCTGTTTTTTTAATTACCTCCATAAACAAATCAAGGAGTGACTCCTTCGTAGTCTCTTTCACCTTAACCTTGCCATACAGAGGGAGTTCCATAGTAGATGTCATAACGATTTTATGCCTCGGATATTGAAGTATTGTGCCTCCAATATCACCTTGCTCAATTGTTAAAAACTTAAACTTATATTTGAGAGCAGCAAGTGAAGCTGATATGCCTGATGGCCCAGCCCCGACAATTATTGTATCGTAAATATCTTTATTAACCACCTCATTCTCTTTTATAAAACAGGAGATATATTCAACTGCCTCACGCCCCTGAGTAACAGCATTTCTAATGAGCCCCATACCACCCAGTTCTCCCACAATAAAAATTCCTTTTACATTGGTCTCAAAATTCGGGGTTATATATGGTATATTAACCCCTCTTGTCTCTGTGCCAAAGACAAGTGTAATCGCACCGACAGGACAGGCGGCTGCACATGCCCCATGCCCTATACAGCGGGATGCATTAATTAAGGCAGCCTTTCCATTCACAAGCCCAAGGATATCCTTTTCAGGACATGCCTTTACACAAGCACCACTGCCTATGCACTTTGCAGGGTCAACATAAGGATGAATTGAGCTGGGTTCATAAAGGCCATATTCTTTTGCCCTGTCAATCTTTCTCTGAACCTTTTGAGACTTCTTCCAATTACTCAGAAGATATATCCCTATGGCAAATGCTATAATTAATATTGATACTAAAAAAGTTAAAATATTCTACCTCCTAAATATAGCTATGGTCATTTATTTTTATAATAAAGGTATCAGTGCGGTCAAGTAAAAAAGGAAAAGCAAGGTTGAGGTTGAGGTTAAGGCTAAGAAATTATTGGTGCACTAACACCTTGCCTTTTTCCTTTGCCTTTTATAGTTTATTAAAATGAAATATCTATAATATATGGACACTCTCAAGTTTTTAGCTGATGTAAATGTAGAAAAACCAATAATAGATTACTTGAGAAAACAAGGATATGATGTAAAATGGATACCAGATTATAATTGTGAAATCCTTTACGAAGACCTTTTGGAGATTGCAAATATTGAAAAAAGAATTCTCATTACTAATGATAAGGATTTTGGAGAGCTAATCTTTTTACAAAAAAGACTATCCAACGGAATAATTCTCATCAGGGTTAAAGGTCAAGGGAGAGACATAAAACTA
>JACRGN010000167.1 GCA_016234205.1 Nitrospinota bacterium
CTTTGCCTCCCTCTCTTTTGCCCTCTCTACTGCCCTTTTACCCATAGGGAGAGGGAATCTTTCCCCAAGGATACCGTGATTCGGACACCGTATAGCGCTCCCTTTGTCCCCGATACTGTGACAGGTGCTGCACCTCCCTTTTCCCCAGAATATTGCCTCTCCTGCCTCCGGGTTAACTCCTACTGCTGCCTGTGCCTTCTTTTCCCCCCCTGTCATTTCAGTTACGGTGTAACCTACCCACAGGAATATAACTACAAGGATTATCATGAATGCGAATACTTTTATTAGTGCTTTGCCCATTTAAAACCTCCCTCTTTTATAGTGTTAGTGTCAGTGTGAGTGTCAGTATTAGGTTGTAACTTTTTCAGTTGTCTTTATTCTTTCACTGACACTGTCACTGACACTTTCTTCTTTGTGTGCTATTGTTGAGAGCCAGAACATAAATGCCACCATTATCAGAAATACTATCGTTGCTAAACCTACCATCTGTGTCATTGTAAAGTTGCTTGGTGTGTATGCCCATTCTGATGTGTCCTTTAATACTCCGTATATGTGCCAGTCTGTTCTTAACCCGCTCCTTATGAATCCCATTAATCCCATATTTAGTGTTATGACTATACAAAGAACTAATAGGGCATACTGGGAGCGGATACTCATCTTCCCCCATTTCATCTCTCCTAAACTCTCTGCATTTTTAAAGAGGAATGAATCTATTGTGGTTACAAGGATAAGACAGCTTATGAGTTGTGTGAACTGGCTTACCGCTATGTTTCTCAGGAATGGACTTGCCTTCTCCATTACTATGAATCCATATACTCCAAGGAATAGTGTTACATTAAATCCTGTCACTCCTATGTAGAGATATTGTGCCAATATGCCTCTATCTTTAAGTGTTAGGGCTACTGCAATTATTATCGCCGCACAGTTAAAGAAAAGTAATGTCCCTACTGTCCTGAAATATCCTGCCCTGTCAGGCGGCAGGTCAAGTTCTTTTGGGTCAAGCCCGTATAGGTATACTGCATATTGCCCGACAAGCCATAGGCATAGTAATCCTATTATTGATAATACGATTTTCGGTGTCCTGCCTTGTTGGGATACGGGAATGGTTTTCCCTTTATTACCCCTCTTGTATAGTAAGAAGCTGAAGAATGTGGATAAGATTATGAAGTTTACTACTGCATTCTTCGCCGGCATAAGCCCAAGGAATTTTAGTGTAGGGTGATATTGACTGCCACCCATCCGCCCTACCTCCTCACCTGTTAGCGGGAGATTGTGAGGGGTTAGCCAGATGGCAAACGATATTACTATTATGGCAAGCAGGAATTTTATATACCCTCTATACCTCTCTGCCCCTGGTATTCTTCCCATGCCTGACCAGAGGTAGTAGTTACTTATTAGAAATAGCGAGCCTACGAGCATCGCCTGCATGATGAATGTCCATGAGAAATCCCCTCCCATCATGTTGTTACCCATTACTGCACTGTTTGAGTAAACCTCCCTGCCGAGGTAATATCCTGCAAAGGGTAATGGTAATAATCCCGCTATGCCTACAAAGTTGCTTATGTATCCCATCCAGTCGTAGTGTGCCCTCTCTTCGTCTGTTTTAGCCCCTATAAATTTTACTGCTGCATATGCGCCTGCTATGAATCCTCCAAAGGCTATGTTGCCCATCATCCTGTGCATGGCGAGAGGTATCCATAATGGATTTAGTAATGCGTCAAGTGATGTCCCTATGAATGCACCCTTCTGGTCTACTCCTGACGGGCTCATCATGAAGGATACCCATGAGTTTGCAAGCATCATTATTAGGGTGCCAAAGATATTTAGTAATATGCCTACATAGATATGAACACCTTTTCTGCTCTTCAAGAGGAAAAGACCGCCTCCCACTGCAAATATCATTATTGTTATGAATGCCCTTCCGTCTCCATGAAGCCTATGCCCGATACCCATCCCCATTAATACTGTGATACCGTAGATGATGATAATGCCGCCTATTGCATGAAATATAAGTTTTAGCTTTGGGTTGAATTCACCCCTCCTTTCCCCTCCAGTTACAGCAGGGGAGGAAGAGGAAAGGGGGGGATTTTTTAGCCAGTCCCATCCATAGTAATAGATATAAAGCGTGAAGGTCTCTCCAAAGAACATCAATGCGTATATCCACATGACTTCTTTGAATGCCCCTGTGAGATAACCCATGAATGTTGGATAGAGTCCATATAATGCAAAGGCAAGTAAGCCTCCTATTGCTGCTGTGGTTGCATAGGCTGCTGATAATAGACTGGTAAATTCGTATGCAAGTTTGTCAAACTTTTCATTGCCTGTCTTATATCCAACTCCTTCTATTACTACTGCAAATATGGGAACTCCCAATACAAATGCACCAAAAAATAAATGCATCTGGGCTATAAACCATATTACCTTTCGTGAGTCAAGACTGAAAAAAGTGCTGTAGTCACTGCCTCCCTCTGCTGCAAAGCATGTCCCTTCAAGATTTAAGAAGGGAACTGAAATGCCGGTAAGCAATATAAACAATACTGATAGGAATACTGTCATGCCGAACTTGTTTCGGCATCTCGTTAGATTCTGAAAAAACATAGATTGCTTCGCCTTCGGCTCGCAATGACACTTTTGCTTATTTGTCATTGCGAGGGACTTTAGTCCCAAAGCAATCTCAATCACGATAGATTTAAAAAATTTCATTATCCCTCCTTTGAACTCATTCAAAGTGTTGCCATCTCCCCAATATTATGACTCTTTAAAACCTCAGATAGTTTCTCAATACCTTCCCTGTAAACATTACAAATTGGACATATCTTATTTTCGTTTTTTGGACAGTTATCATGACAATCATAAAAAGAGGACAGATGCCCATCAATCACTTCTATAACCTCAAGTAAACTTATCTCATTGGGAGCTTTACCAAGCATAAACCCTCCATCCAACCCCCTCACAGACTTCACTATCCTTTGTTTTAATAAAACCTGAAATAGCTTGACTAAAAAACTCTTTGGAATGTTTTCAGCTTCAGAAATTTCTGATAAAGGTATCACCCTATCTTGAGGCTGTGAGGCAAAGTAGATAAGTCCCCTAATCGCATACTCTACTCCTCTGCTTAATCTGAACAATCAGCCTCCTTATTATTACTTCCATCTCTGCTATGATGATATATATATATCCCTTTGTCCACTTTCGCAACCTACTATTTAAAAAAGTTGGGCATTTTGGTGATAATCTTTCCAATAAAGACCCACTTTAATCTGAAATAACTTATGCTATTAAACATTAGCAATAGATATGCCAGATAATCCTATTAATTTATTGCTATATTTATCAATAAGTTAAACCATGTTAAAGGTGAGGTAGGAGAATAGATAAGTGTGGCAAAAATGCTGTAATCAGGTTAAGTGAATAGAATGAAAAGCTGTAGAATATGGATAAATAAGATATTCTTAATCCACTAAGTGGCATCCTTCAAAAATGCCGCATGTGGCAAAATGCCATGCCATTTAAAGGTTGAGGTTAAGGCTAAGAAAATCCTGAATCCCAACTTCAACCTAAACCTTAACCTTTTTTAGGTTATATCTGAGTATCTTTCTCTGGAGGGTTCTTCTATCAATTCCGAGTGATTTTGCGGTCCTGCTGATATTCCACCGGCAGGCTTCAAGTTGTTCCTTTATATGTTTAATTTCGGAAAACTCCAATGAAGCAGAACTTAAGTCCTGTCCTCTATGTAAAAGCTTTTCCTGACTACGCGAAAGGAGGGAATTTATCAAGTATTTGCTCACTGTATTATTCTCGCTCAAAACGAGAGCTGTTTCTAAAAAGTGAAACAGCTCTCTCACATTTCCATACCAGGGATGTGATAGGAGAATATCCATCGCTGCGGGGGTAATATGAGTTTTGGATTTTAGATTTCTGTTGTCTGATTTGCTATTGAGAAAATAATTTACTAACTCAGGGATATCCTCTTTCCTCTCTCTTATAGGAGGGATATCAATTCTGCAGCCTTTGAGCCGGTAATAGAGGTCATGACGGAATCTCCCTGCCTTTACTTCAGCCTCTATATCTTTATTAATCGCCGTTACTATCCGGACATTAACTTTCCTTTCCTTTACTGAGCCGAGCGGCCTGAAAATACCTGTCTCA